>NZ_JBXWQW010000003.1:0-200948 GCF_059612585.1 Ruegeria sp. YKSF57
CTCGGCAAGGGTGGATGCCAAAGTGTCTTGCGCCGTATGGGGGATGACGGCCAGATGTACCGGCAGGCCATATTGAGCCGACAGATCTGCAAGCCGGTCCAGTTGCGGGGTGGGCGCGGTGGCGTCGTCATCGCGCCACCACAGCGGCAGGGTCAGGCCGTCGCCGTGCCAGCGGGCAAATTCGCTATCCAGAGGTGTCCAATCCGGGGTCATCGTGTCACCTTTGCCAGATCTTCGGCGATGGCGACAGTGCGCGCAGCGCCATCGAAGGACAAGCCGAGATCGGGGCGGGGGCCGGAGGCGATCACCTTTTCGACCGAGCTGGCCAGCAGGTCGCCGGACAGGGCGGCGCTTTTGATCACCTCGACTGCGGGCAGATGTGACAGGCTTTGCGCGCGCAGCCCCTGTTCGACTTCCTTGCCGTCGTCGAAGGGGATGAAAACCGCGGGCACGCCGCATTGCAGGACATCGAGTGTGGTGTTGTAGCCGCACATGCTGACCGATGCCGCGGCGTGGCACAGCATCTGGCGGAAATCGGGTCGGGCAGGTTCGATCAGGATTGGTATTTCGCCTGCCAATGCTTCAAGATCGGCAATCCTCTGGTCTGTATCGCGCCCACCAACCAACAGGCGCCAGCGCCTGTTGGTCATCTTTCGGGCGGCCTCGATGGCGGCCTGAAAGATCGGCTGCCCGACCGGGCCGCCGCCCGCGCTGACAATGATTTCGCCTGCGCCCGCCGTTTGAGGGTGCTGCTTCGCCGGGGCCGGAGCGACGTAGCCTGTGTAGTGCAGGCGTTGGGACAAAGCTTTGGACACGGGCCAACTGGCCTCCAGCCGGGTGGATCGGGGATCGGAGTGGACCAGTACACCGTCGTAGTAACGTTGAATCACCGCATCGGCGCGTTCTGCCTTTGAGGGTTTGGACGGTGGCGCCAGGATGTCCCGGATCGAGGCGAGGATGGCGGGACGCGGCGAGAGTTCATTCGCGGTTTGCAATAACGCCTCGAACTCCGGCGCCAGCGACCTGCGGCCAAAGGGATAAAGTTCGGTGATCAGGATGTCGGGGGCAAAGCGGCTGACGGCGGCCATCAGCGCCTGAATGCGGGCCTTCAAATAGCTTTCGTCGGCGCGCGTTCCGACTTCGGTCAGAAGGCGGGTGAAGTCCGTCCCGTCCGACCGCAGTGGCGGCAGATTGAACAGGTCCAGCCCGGCACTGTCGAGTTGCGGCGCGGGCATCCCGCCGGAGACGACAAAGACCTTATGGTCTGCCTTGCGAAAAGCATGACCGAGGGTAAGCGCACGGCTCAGGTGCCCGGTACCCAGAAGATGGGTAACGGCGATCATCACTTTCATGCTGCGCCTCCGGCTTGCAGCAGGCGGACCGGTTCCGGCTCGGGCCGCATGTCGCCCAGATGAACGATAAAAAGACGGTTGCGCTTGATCTTGAAGGGGGCGGGACCGCGAAAGTTCCAGCCCCACGCACGCGCCAGAATCACACGCATGATGCCAATATGACAGACCGCAACGGTGTCGCCGGTGAGGCGCGCCAGCCAGGGTTGCAGACGATCGCCGACCTCGGCAGGGCTTTCGCCGGAGGGCGGGCGGAAATCCCAGCTCCACTCCTCGATATGGCGATAGCCGCTTTGTGGGTCGGCTATCAGGTCGGCGCCGCGTTTGCCTTCGAACGCGCCCCAGTTCATTTCGATCAGTTCGGGGGCGAGGCGCGGTTCCTTTCCTGAAACGATGCTTGCGGTTTCGCGGGCGCGCGACAGAGGGCTGGACCACAGATCCGCCTCTGCCCACTCTTCGGGCAGGCGGTACCCGGCCAGTTCCTGCCGCGCCTGAGCGTCGAGCGGGATGTCGCTGCGGCCTTGAATGCGACCCGCGCGGTTCCATTCGGTATGGCCGTGGCGGAGCAGGGCTAGGCGCGTCATCCCTGCGCCCCCAACAAGGGCCGGACGGCGGACCAGAAGGTTTCCGTGGCGGCGGGCATCAGGTGGTGGGCTTGGACATGGGCGCGGGACTTGGCGCCTGTCTCGCGCCGCAGGTCGGCATTGCGAAGAAGGGTTTCAAGCGCGCGCACCAGTGCTTTCGGGCCGCCTTCGATCGTCGGGTATTCACCGGGCAGCAGCACGTCCCGCACACCGGGGCGATCCTGCGCCACCACGGGCAGAGCCGCAGCCTGCGCTTCGAGGTAGACCATGCCATAGGCTTCGTTCACGCCGGGCCAGAAAAATAGTGAAGCATTTGAGTAGGCGGCTTGCATGGCGGCCCTGTCCAACTGGCCCAGAAACCGCACCCGCCCCTCGAATGGCGCCATCAGCGCTTCGACCTCGGGCCGGGCCGGACCGTCGCCTGCGATGTGCAGCTGCCAGTCGCCTTGCAGCAGGGAAAGTGTTTGCGCAATGAGTTCGTAGGAGTGCAGCTTGTCACCATGGCGCATCATTCCGGTGGCCAGCATCGGCCCGACGCAGTCCGATCTCGGGGGGGCGGCGGCGTAGGGCAGAAAAGGCGGCAGCGACACCAGATCTTGCCCCGCGATCTGGTCCCGGTTCAGTGCAAAATGATCGTTTTCGGTGTGATAGAATATGATCCGCGCCGCGTCGCAGGCGTCATGCGCGGCCTTGGCGAATTCCGACCATGGTCCGGTCAGTCGTTTGTTGGCCCGTGTGCTTTCCAGCTGCACATAGGGGATGTTGCGCGCGCGACATACTTCGGGTCCGATGAGATCGGGGGACTTGTAGTAGTTGTGATAGGTCACCCAGAGGGAGACCTCGGGGGGCAGGGTTTGCGCGAGGCGAAGGGATTCGAGTTTGGCGGCCTGACGCAGCTCGTGCTGGACCATTGCGTTGCCGTGCTTGTCATGAATTTTCAGCTCGGACACCAGCTCGACCCGGGCACCGTTTGCGCCGATGGCCGCCATCAGATTGCGGGCCATTGCCCGGTCTCCGGAGGGCACCGGGCTGTTGGGAGATTTCAAGGGGGCATAGAACGCGACATGGGTCATGCCGGTACGGTCCCGCAGAGGGTGTGCAGACGCCGGGACAGGCGCGCGATACCGGGGGCCATCCCGAACTCGGCCACCAGCCGGGCGCGGGCGGCCTGTGCCATATGGGCCGCCTTTTGCGGCTCTGAGGCAAGTGACACCATCGCAGCGGCCAGCGCTTCGGGGGCGTCGTCGGACAGGGTGCCGTGTGTGCCGGAAACGATGAATTCCGGAATGGCGGACACGGGTGTGGCCAGAATGGGCAGCAATTGCGATGCCGCCTCCATCAGCACGTTGGGCAGGCCGTCGCGGTCGCCATCCGCAGCGATCCGGCTGGGCAGCACGAACAGATCGGCCTGCCGCATCGCTTCGATGACTTCGGGCTGGTTGCAGGCCCCGCGCCAGTCGATGCGGCCGGTCAAGTCCAGTTCTCTGGCGCGGCGCTTGAATTTCTCACTTGATCCGCCGCCGCCGACATGGACCCAGCGCCAGTCGAGCGTATCGGGCAACAGGGAAAGGGCGGTAATCAGGCGGTCAAACCCCTTTTTCTCGACCAGGCGGCCGACCGACAGCATCGTGAACGGGGCATCGGGTGCGCGCTCTTGGCGCGTCGGGGGGGCGGGGAACCGCGACAGGTCAAGCCCGTGATAGATCAGATCGACCCGCCCCGGATCGTCGGCCAGACCGCGCAGGTGTCGGGCGCCGATTCCCGTGCAGGTGGCGCCGAAGGTGGCCCCAAAGCTGTCGGCATGGAGTTTTTCGCGCTTTTCCCAATCCGGCGAGGTCCAGATATCCTTGGCATGCGCGGAAAAGCTCCACGGGATATCGCGCATGATCGCGGCATATCGTGCAACCGAAGAGGGCGTGTGCAGAAAATGCGCATAAAGCGCCCCGGTTCCCGGGGATAGTTCGGCGGCCAGAACACAGGCCTGCCCGAAGCGGCGTATGCGGTTATGAGTCGGATCACGAACCAGATCCTTGCGCCAGATTTCATATGCCGTCGCATAGCCGGGCAATCGTTGGGCGATCGCGCGGGCTTTCCACACGCGCTCAGGCTCTTCGTAGAGGTATTCGGGCAGGTAGTGGACCGGGGCCTTGAGGGCTTCGTGCAGTGGGTGACGTTTGATGTCAGTGGGGTGGCGAAGCGACCAGATGGCAAACTGGTGTCCGGCCTGTTCCAGCGCGACCAGTTCCTGAGCGATGAACGTTTCCGAAAGGCGGGGCCAGCCTTTGACCAGCACCGCCAATTTGGGCTGTGGGCCGGTCATCCCGTGGCTCGTTCCCTGACTCGGCCCAGCATCACATTCACGCGGTGCGTGACATAGTCGAGCCCGTCAAGCAGCCCGTCACCGATGGCCTCGGAGGGTAACGGCAGGGATGGCAGATTCCGGATGGCGTTGACCATCGACGCGGCGGACAGGCCGTCGCGGCTTTCGTCCAGCATCTGAACGAGCCCCAGTTCTTCGGCCCGCGAGGCGCGAATCCATTGTTCAAGACGGGGCACGGTGCGCGGCACGATAACGGCGCGCTTGTCAAAGGACAGAACCTCGCAAAAGGTGTTGTAGCCCCCCATGCAGACAACGCCGGCTGCACCGGCAAACAGCGTTTCGATCTGGGATTCGAAGCCGACGGCGGTCACGCGCCCGTTCAGCCGGGCAACCCGCGCTTCGAACTCGGCCCGCAATTCGCCCGACAGGAACGGGCCATAGACGAGTATCGCGCGGGGTTCGAGCGTGGTGTCCTTTTCATAGGCGGACAGGACGAGATCGACCATCGCCCGGCCATCGCCGCCGCCGCCGGGCGTGATCAGGATGTAGGGTTGCGGCGGGGGCGGGCCGATCGGACCGAGATCGCGGCGCAGATAGCCTGTCCAGTGCATGCGCGATTGCGCGCGCGCGCTCAGCGGCAGGCCCGCAGTAGGGTCATAAATCGACCGGAGCCCGTAGACCCAGATCTCGTCATAGTATGTCTCGGTGGCCTCGACGGCTTCCTTGCGCGCCCATTCGGCGGCCAAAACGGCGGGTTCGTCCAGGACATCGCGCAGCCCGAGAACCATTTTCGCGGTTCCCTGCTGTTGTAGCATGCCGAGTGTGGGAAGCAGTTCACCGCGAAACCCGGTGGGTTCCTTGTCGACGACCAGAACGTCGGGCTGATACTGTTTGACGGCGGTCCGGATCAGGCTGGAGCGCAGCTCGGTCACGTCGTCGATGCCCATGCCGATGGTTTGCGACGCATAGGACCCGTCGGCAAGCTTGGTAACGCCGGGCAGGCGCACGTGGTCGACGCGGCGAGGGAAGGTAAATCGCCCGGCCACCGGTGAGCCGGTCAGGATCAAGGCCGAAGCCTGACTGTCGGATGCGGTGATGGCGGATGCAAGCGCGCGTGAGCGCCGCAGATGCCCAAGCCCGAACGTATCGTGGCTGTAGAACATGATGCGTGGGGCGCGGCAGGCTGGGTATGCGTTACTTTTCTTGTTCATACCATGTAACAGGTTTCGAGTTCCGATCCGGGGGCCGCGCGCCTGTCCCTCATAGCGCAGATTTTTCCGGAATTCCCGTGGCAGGCTTGCCGGGAAATGTCCGTTTTGACCGACCATTGCGAAAAGGCAACAGAGTTGCGCCTTTGAAGGGTCGAAACGCCGAAAAAACGCAAGCGAACCGAGTGTCTTTGACCGGCCACCCTTAGATTTGCGATGTCGCGCATTCTGATCAAGCGTCCATACCCCGTTGCCGCAATCCTTTGATACATGCAGATTTGTTTTGCCGCCAGTGTCGGAACAGTGTTTCTGCTATGGTCATATTCAAATCATGCGACGTTGAAAACACGATTGTCAAAAGCATGATTTCAAAGGCACATGACGACACGATTGCGCGAAAACATCACCTAGCCATTTGAACGCCGAAGCCGTGTCCTGTAGCGTACCGCGAACACTAGGAACTGGATGCAAATCCCAATGAGACCACTGTTTCTTCTCAACCTGATCCTGACAATCTGGGTCACGGTCGCGGCATTTATCGGCGCTGCTGCGGCGCAAACGTCGCTATTGCCGGGTTATGGCGGTTCAGAAGACACAACCAGCCAGTCGGATACGGAAGGCGACATCGCCGCCGCCATCCGGGCAGCAACAGAGGCTGGGGCCAGCGTCATCGTCATTGACAGTGCCGGCAAGGTGGTTTCATCGGCTGCAGAAACACCGACCGACGCAGCCGCGAGCAACCCGATGGGCGACGGATCGCAGTTGATGAAGGCGCAGGCGCGGTTTTCAGAGTTCCGTGCCTCCTTGGAATCCCGGCTGGAAGCGTTGCCCTATTCCGTGTTCGAGGTGCAGTACATCCTGCGCGAGACCAGCCCCGACGGGCGCATTCTGACCTATGTCGAGGTTCTGGCCTGGAACCTGTTGTTCCTGCTGATCGGCCGGTGGTTGTCGATCGAGATTTACGGCAAACGCATCGCGCGCCGAATTGTCGTCGCGCGGATCAAGGACAATCCGGTCGGGTACAAGGAAAAAATGCCGTTCCTGGTCTTCCGTTTTGTCATGGGAGTGGGGGCCACCGTCTTTGCCATGGTGATGGCACTGATCGTGGGATATCTGGTGTTTGGCCGGGCCGAGGACATTTCGGTCCAGTTTACCGTGACGGCGATCTTCACCGCGTTCTTCCTGGCGCGCACGGTATCCGATCTGTGGCGCATGGTGCTGTCGCCGTTCCTCAGCCAGTATCGTTTGCCGCCGTTTTCCGACCGGGATGCCAAGCGACTCTATATCTGGGCGTCGACGCTTGCGACCTATGACATCGCGGTGGTTCTGTTTTCGACCTGGGTCGCGGATTTCGGGCTCAACTACAACGTCTATGCGATGGTCTATGGCAGCCTGACGGCGGTTGGCGCGCTGGGCAATATCCTTATGGTGCTGTTCAATGCGCGCGCCATCTCGAACGCGATCCGGGGCGGGCGCGGCCCCGATCAGGTGTCGTGGCTGTTGCGGTTCGTCTCCTTTGGCTGGGCGCCGGTCGTGGTGCTTTACATCCTCTTCAGCTGGTTCGAACTGGCGGTTGACCTTGTGCTTGAACATCCCGTGTCGATCCCGCTGGTGGCCGGTACCTATGCGGTCTTCATGTCGGTGGTGATCGTTTACGGGGCGATGAACTATTTTCTGGAACGGTATTTCGACCGGTCGCGCCAGATCGACGTGATGAAGGCCACTCCGGATGATGAGGAGGACGCCGCGGCGGAGGTATACGAAAGGGTAGAGCCCGAACGACACGTCATCGCGACATATGAAGATCTGGCGCGCCGCGTGGCAGGTATTCTTGCCTTTGTCGTGGGTATCTATGCACTGGCTTCGATCTGGTATCCCGAGGGGCATTGGGCGGATGACTTGCCGGTGGGACGCGCGCTGGACGTGATGGTGATCCTGTTCATCGGTTATGTTCTGTTCCATTTCTTCCGTATCTGGATCGACAGCAAGATCGCCGAAGAAGTTGAAGACGGTGCGCAGGAGGTGGCGCCCGGAGACGAGGGCGGTGAGGCGGGGCAAAGCCGGCTGGCGACGTTGCTGCCCCTGTTCCGTGGTGCGATCCTGGCGGTTGTGGTCGTGACCATCGCGCTTATTGCGTTGATGGAGCTTGGCATCAATGTCAGCCCGCTGTTCGCGGGCGCCGGTGTGGTCGGTCTGGCTGTTGGTTTCGGCGCACAGACGCTGGTACGCGACATCTTTTCCGGCGCGTTCTTCCTGATCGACGATGCGTTCCGCAAGGGTGAATACATCGATATCGGAGACGTGAAGGGGACAGTCGAGAAGATCTCGGTGCGCTCGTTCCAGCTGCGCCACCATCTGGGCGCGCTCAACACCATTCCCTTTGGCGAGATCAAGGTGCTGACCAACTATTCGCGCGACTGGGTGATCATGAAACTGCCGTTGCGCGTGACCTATGACACCGATGTCGAGAAGGTGCGCAAGCTGATCAAGAAACTGGGGGTTCAGTTGCTGGACGATCCGGTGATCGGCGAGAACTTCATCCAGCCGCTGAAATCCCAGGGCGTGATCGAGATGCAGGATTCGGCGATGATCATCCGGGTCAAGTTCATGACCAAACCGGGCGACCAGTGGCTGGTGCGTAAGAGGGTTTATCAAGAGATTCGCGAGTTGTTCGCGCGTGAGGGGATCAGATTTGCCCATCGTGAGGTGACTGTGCGGCTAGCCGATGACAAGAGCCCCGAGGACCTGACCCCGAAACAGCGCGAGGCGGTGACCGGCGCGGTGCAGGCGGCGATCGACGAGGATTATCTGGACGATATCGGCCCCGGCGGCAGCGGCGACGACCGCTAGTGGCGGGCGCTCCCGCGCCCCGATCCGGTCAGTCCCAGTCGGGGGTGGCGGTGCCGAGCTTGGGCGCGGGCAGGGCCCAGCACATTTTCGCCGGGCCGATGGCAAGAGCGGGAGACAGGCGAAAGCCGTTGCCCCAGCCGGTCTGTTCCGGCGCAGGCGCGAAATCCGTTTTGAGCGGATTGGCGATACCCAAGCCAGACGCGGTTTTCCTTAGGCTGACCAAAAGCTCTGCCGTGCGGGCGAGCGACAGGCGGGCATCGGATATTGGCCTGCCTTCGACCGCCTCGGCCAGCGCCGACAGAACGGCAGCGGCCATCAAATAGCCTGTTGCGTGATCAAGTGCCTGAACCGGCAAGGGTGTCGGCTTGTCCGCCTTTGCCCATACCTGACCGGCATGAGCAATGCCCGCGCTCATCTGCACGAGGCTGTCAAAGCCGCGCCGCTTGGCCCAGGGGCCGTGCCAGCCATAGGCGTCAAGCGCCACCTCGACCCGGTTCGGCGCGATCCGGTTGCGGGTCGCGACGTTGAGCCCCAGCCCGTCCAATGCGCCCGGCCTGTAGCCGTGGACAAACACGTCGGCCTGTTCCAGCAGGTCCTTCAGCCGGGCAAGCCCGTTGGACGATTTCAGGTCCAGATAGGCGCAGCGCTTGCCGAGTGAGATGTCGGGGATCACCCCCGGTTCGTCCCATTCGGGGGGATCGATCCGCAATACCTCGGCCCCGAAACCGGCCAGCGTGCGGGTTGAAACCGGCCCCGCCAGGACGCGGGTGAGGTCGAGAACCCGCAGGCCCGCCAGGGGGCTTTCGGGTGTTGCCTGTGGCCTTTGGCGCAGGTTTGCACGCCTCGGTCCGGTCCAGGCCACCAGAGGTTCGGAGGCGACCGCGCGGCCCTGTGGGTGGGCCAGCCAGTCTTGCCGGCTGCGCATGGCGGCGGCAACGCCGCCCTGGGCGACGATGGCTGCTTCGAGCTCGTCCGCGTTCCAGCCAGACACGGCTTGGCTCACGGCCTCGCGGTCGGGTGGTGTTGCCATCACTTTCAGAGCCGCCGCGCGATGGGGAGCGAGATTGGTGTGCAGCCGGATCCAGCCATCGGCGGTCCGGTAGTCGCCGGCGACCGGGTCCCAGGCGCTTGGCATGGTCCAGCCATCCGGGCGCAGGGACCAGCCGTACCAGAGCGAGGCCAGACGGTGATCGACGGTGACCGGTGGTTGTCCGGCTATCAGGTTCTGCGCGCGCATCAGCCGCGCCAGTTCCTGCCCGACCGCCGCAAAGGATGCGGTGGCCAGTTCCGACACCGCAAAGACGCTGGGCAGCGCGCCGCTGCCAGTTACCTTGTAGGTATCAGGCGCGGGCAGGGCGGAAAGCAGGGTCATTGCTGGTAGGGGTCGAGACTGTCGCGCAGTCCGTCACCCAGGAAGTTGAAGGCGAGTACCACAACGATGATCGGCAGCATCGGAATGGCCGTCCAAGGATAAATCTCGATCGAGGCGAGGTTTTGCGCGTCGTTCAGCATCACGCCCCAACTGACCGCAGGTGCCCGCAAGCCAAGGCCGAGGAAACTGAGCGCGGTTTCGCCGAGGATCATTGCCGGGATCGACAAGGTTGCGGAGGCGATGAGGTGTGATGCGAAATTCGGCAACAGGTGCTTGCGGATCACGCGGCCCGACGAGGCGCCCATCATTTCGGCGGCGCGCACGTATTCCTCTTCGCGTAGTGACAGGAATTTGGCGCGTACCGAGCGAGCCAGGCCGGGCCAGTCGAGGATACCAAGGATCACCGAGATGATGAAGAACACGGCAACCGGGCTCCAGTTCGAGGGCACGGCAGCGGACAGGGCAAGCCAAAGCGGCAGTTCGGGCAGTGAGCGCAGGATCTCGATCACACGGTTGATCAGCCAATCGGTCTTGCCGCCAAAATATCCCGCCATTGAACCGAACAGGATGCCAAGAAAGAACGACACCGAAATGCCGATGAGGCCGACGGTCAGCGACAGCTGTGCGCCATAGAGAATACGGCTGAACACATCGCGACCCAGCCTGTCCGACCCCCACAGAAACACCGTTGCGCCATCGGATGGGCAGAACAGGTGGGTATCCGAAGGGATCAGCCCTGCAAGACGATATTCGTCGCCCTTGCAGAAGAAGCGGATCGGGGCGGGGTTGTCGGTGTCGGGGACGAATTTCCACTGGAATGTTTCCAGATCCGCCTCGGCCACGATGGGATAGACGTATGGCCCGACGAACTCGCCCTCGTGGAACCAGCTGATCGATTGCGGCGGGGCATAGAGGTGCTCGCCATTGCGTTCATTCGGTGTGTAGGGTGCGATGAAGCCGGCAAACGGCAGCATCAGGTAGCTGAGCAACAGGAAGATGCCGGATACAAGGCCCAGCTTGTGGGTTTTGAACTTGCGCCAGACCAGCACCCAATTCGGGGCATCCAGGTCGCGGCGTTCCAGTTGCTGGATCGAGACCTGCGGATCATAGGGGGCGTCGTCGACATAACGACCGTCGGGAAGCTGGGTCATGTATCTCGCCCCTCATATCGGATGCGCGGATCAAGCATGACCAGGAGCACGTCCGAGATCATTGTACCCACCAGCGTCAGCAAAGCCACGAACATCAGAATGAAGCCGGACAGAAACTGATCCTGCGTCTTGAGCGCAGTCAGGAGCGTGGGGCCGATGGTTTGCAGGCCCAGCACGACCGAGACCAGAACCGAGCCGGAGACCATCGAGGGCAGCAGGTTGCCGATATCGGCGACAAAGGGGTTGAAGGCCACGCGCAGGGGATATTTCGTCAGCATCCGCGAGGGCGACATGCCCTTGGCAATCGCCGTCTCGACATAGGGTTTGCCCAACTCGTCCAGCATATTGGCGCGCAGACGCTGCATCATTGCCGAGGCGCCAGAGGTGCCGATGACAAAGGTTGGCACGATGAGATGAAGAAGGATCGATTTCATCTTGTCCCAGCTCATCGGCAAACCCTCATAGGCGGGGTCCATCAGGCCGCCGATGGGCAGGTTGAAATAGCGGTGGCCATAGTAGAACAGGATCAGCGCCAGCAGGAAGTTCGGTGTGGCAAGTCCCAGATAGCCGACAAAGGCCGAGGTATAGTCGACCCATGTCCGCGACCGGGCCGCAGCGAGAACACCCAGCGGCAGAGCCACTGCATATACGAACAGGACGGCGGCCAGATTGACGACGACCGTCAGCCAGAGGCTGTCGCCCACGATCTCGGACACGGGTCGGTCGAACTCGAACGACCAGCCGTAGTTGCCCTGAATCAGGCCAGAGAACCCGTGCGGACCGGGCATGAAGCCCATCCAGATCATGTATTGTTCCCACAAGGGACGGTCGAGCGCGTATTCCTTGCGAAGGAATTCTGCCTTGTCGACACCCGCAGATTGTCCTGACGCCTGCAGCTCGGCAATCTGGTTGCTCAGATAGTCGCCGGGCGGCAGGTTGATGATGATGAAGATCATCGCCGACACCACCAGCAGCGTCAGCAGCATGGTGAAAAAGCGATAGACTGCGTAGCGCAGCAAAAGCATTCAGCTGCCCCCGTTACTGGTCCAGAAAGAACTCGTCCATGCGATGCACGCCGAAATGCGCGCCCGGGTCCCAGGCCCACATCCCTTTTTCGGGCACGTTGTGCAGGCGGTTCGAAACGACGATCGGTTGCGGTGTGCCGGCCAGAATGCCGATGCCGTAGACCTGATCGGCATGGATTTCCAGCATCTCCTTCCAGGCGGCGGAGCGCTGTTCATCCGTGGTCGCGGTATCCCAGACCTTGGACAGTTCCATCAACCGCTGTGCTTCGGGCATGTCGGGCGCTTCGCCCGCATCGCCGCCGGTCTGATAGAACTGGCCCCATTTGGGCCAGGCCAGGAATACCTGATCGGTAGGAGCGAGATAGGCGGGGGAGGTATAGACCTGCGGGATGCCGTTGTCCCAGCCGTACCAGACCGATGCCATTGTGTTTCCTGCAAAGACGCGGTTGCGCAGGATGTCGCGATCCAGCGGGCGCATGATCAGCTTGACGCCGATGTCGCGCCAGTTGTCGGTGACGATCTGCATGGCATTTTCGACCTCTTGCCGCTCGCCCGCGGTTTCGATGATCAACTCCATCGGGCGGCCATCGGGCAACAGACGGATACCACTGCCGTCGCGCTTGTCGAGCCCGGCCTCGTCAAGCAGTTTGTTGGCCTGTTCGGGGTCGTAGGCGGCCCAGGCTTGCAGGTTCTTTTCGTCGAAGAAAGGGGAGTAAGGCAGAACGGTCATGGCGCCCGGTTTGCCGAGCTTGAAATAGAGCGCCTGGTTGATCGTATTCCGGTCGATCCCCAGCGACAGCGCGCGGCGCACGCGTACGTCCCGCATCAGGTTGCGCCATGTATCATCGGCATAATTGAGGTTGGGATAGATCGCGATCTGCGAGGCCACGCCGGTATCCCACAGATAAGTTTTGTAATTACCCCCGGCTTCGCCCTTCTTGAGGATCGAGGCATCGCGGAAATCAAGCCCGCGTCCCTGAAGGTCGGTTTCGCCCGCGTTGGTCTTGGCAGCGACCAGACCGGGCGCCACGATTTCCATCTCGATAACGTCGATATAGGGCAGTTGCACACCCTTGGCATCGATGCGGTGATAATAGGGATTGCGCACGAAGTTGTGGCGGATCTTCTTGCCCGAGCTTGCATTCAGCCACGGTTGCAGGGTGGGCAGTTCGTGGTTGTCGTATTTGTACATGTTGTCGAGCTTGTTGTGCAGCGCGGCCCAGCTTTTGACGCGCGCGTCGTCAACCTCGGCGGCGAGTTCGTCGGGGTCGGCATAGGCTTCGTGGTATTTCTTGAGGAAATGCGAGGGCCGGTAGATGAAGGGCGGGCGTGCCTGTGCGAGGCTTTGCAGGAAGTTGGGATTGGGTTCTTCCCATTCGAACACCACAGTGATTTCGTCAGGGAAGGTGACGACCGGTGGTTTGCCGTTGACCCGCAGGAAATCCGGGGGGCCGGAGGGGCTGAGCAATTCGTTATTGGCGACGTCTTTCCACCAGTATTCGAAATCGGCAGAGGTGAAGGGGGTGCCATCCGACCACTTGTGCCCTTTGCGAAGTTTCAGGGTGAACTTGCGGTTTCCATCGTTCTCGAAACTCGCCAGAAGGTCCGGAACCAGCTCGTATTTCTCGTTGTAGCCGACAAGGCGGGCGTAGCCATAGACCACCATCTGCCGGATATCCTTGGACCGCGTGACCATTGTGCGCAACGTGCCGCCTTGATGGCCGTATTCCCGCCCCTTGGCCTCCGGATCGACCACGACCGGCTCTTCGGGAATGCGCTCGGCCACCGGGGGCAGATTGCCCATTTCGACTTCCTGTTTCCAGAATTCGCTTTCCTGCAGGGGTGGAAGCGTATCCGAGCCGGCCTGTACCGCGCCGGCAAGCGCCAAGGCGGCGGCAAAGAAAATCGACCTGCGAGTGGTTTCAAACATGACAACGTACCTTATGGCCGGGTTCCAGCTCTTTCAACGAGGGTACCACGGAGTTCGAGAAACGAAAGGCTTCGTCCCAGCTGTCCGGCGATCCTGCGCCCAATGCTACCAGTTTCAGGTCGATTGGGCGATTGATATCGGGTTCGGGCTGGGCCGCGATCAGCGCTTTCGTGTAAGGGTGACGAGGGTTGTAGAAAAGCGTTTCCGGCGGGGCCTGTTCGATCACCAGACCTTGCCGCATGACCGCGACTTCGTCGGCGATCCGTGCCACCACGGCGAGATCGTGCGAGATGAACAGATAGGACAGGCCCAAACCTTCCTGAAGGTCTTCGAGCAGGGTGAGGATCTGTTCCTGCACAGATACATCAAGGGCCGAGGTCGGTTCGTCGCAGACAATGAATGACGGGTCCAGCATCAGCGCGCGCGCAACCGACAGCCGCTGACGCTGCCCGCCGGAAAACGCGTGCGGATAGCGTTTCAGCATGTCCTCGTTCAAACCCACGCGCTTCAGCATCGCGGCGGCCTTGTCGCGCTGTTCGGCCGTGGTTCCGATGCGGTGAATCTCAAGCGGCTCGGTCATCGCGTCCTGTACCCGCATGCGTGGGCTGAGCGAGCTGTAGGGATCCTGAAAGATCATCTGTGCCTGACGCTGAAATGCGGTGCGTTCGGTTCGGCTCATCTTGTGCACGGTGATCGGCTCGGCCCCTGGTTGCGCGCGAAACAGAACCTCGCCACCCGGATCGGGCGGTTCAGCCCCCAAAGCGATTCGCGCCGCTGTGGTTTTGCCCGACCCGCTTTCACCGACAATCGCCAGGGTTTTGCCACGCGCCAGTTTCAGGTCGACGCCGCGGCAGGCGTGAATCAGCGCCCCGGCCTTCCATCCCTTGCCGGACCGCATGGAATAGGTCTTGGATATCTCCTTCATCTCGAGGATCAGATCCTCGTCGGGCATCGGGATACCGACGGCTTCCTGATCGGGGATTTCCGGGGCGGCGTCGAAGAGTTGTTTGGTATAGGGATGAGCCGGTTCGCGAAGGATCAGTTCTGCAGACCCCGATTCCATGACGCGTCCCTTATGCATGACCACCACCTGTTCGGCCATGTTCGCCACCACGCCCAGATCATGGGTGACGAGAATCAGGGCCATACCGGTTTCCTGCTGCAACTCCTTGATCAGGCCCAGCACTTGCGCCTGTGTCGTCACGTCGAGCGCGGTGGTCGGTTCGTCGGCGATCAGAAGGTCGGGTTTGGCAACCATCGCCATGGCGATCATCGCGCGCTGGCGCATTCCGCCGGAGAGTTCGAACGGATAGGAATTGTAGGCACGCTCCGGATCGGGAAAGCCGACGCGGTCGAACTGTTCCAGCACCTTTCGCTTGGCTTCGCGTTCCGAGGCGCTGCGATGCAGCCACAACACTTCGCTGACCTGATTTCCGATCGTGTGGAGAGGCGACAGGGACCGCATCGGTTCCTGAAAGATCATCGAGACCTGATTGCCCCGGATGCCACGCATCTGTCTCTCGGTGAGATCGGACAATATTTGAGCGCCATTGGGGCCTTGTAAGGTGATTTTGCCGCTTCTGAGTTGTGCGGCCTTGGGCAGAATGCGCAACACGGCGCGGCAGGTGATCGTTTTGCCGGACCCGGATTCGCCAACCAACGCCACGGTCTGGCCCGGCTGGACGTCGAAGTTTACGCCCTGAACCACAGGATCGGCAGTACCAAAACCGATGCTAAGATCTCTGACGGACAACAGCGGAGTCATCGGGGTTTTCCACCCGCCTGGCCGTGGATCGACATCAACTTCAAGAACTCCCTGATTTTTTCGTGCAGTTTCACCCGCCGGACCCTGACTAGTCAAATACGTTCTTGACGATAAACGGAGTGACGGTGGGAAAAAATCTTTCCGATGGACATCACGAATTCTTGAGATTGCTGGATTTTTGGTGTTCGCGAAGAATTCATCGCCTGAGCGAAGCCCGTCGGACTGATTTAGCCAATGCTATCCGTCGCGCCCCGGCTCGTCGGGATCGTCGGAGAAGAGAGCAATTTTGTTTCCTTGTGGGTCGCGAAGGTAGCCAACGTAGAAGTGTGGCCCATATGCGGCACGAAAGCCCGGCTGTCCCTCATCGGACCCGCCTGCGGCAAGCGCAGCGGCGTGCAGGTCACGAACCTGCTTTTGATTGCGCGCCTCGAACGCGACCATGGATCCGTTGCCGGCCGAGGCCGGACACCCATCGAAGGTTGGTTTGACGTAGAAATCAGGCGGAACGGGAGATTGCCCCGATTGTACGGGCAATACGTAGCTTAGGCCCTCGGGGCCCTCATCCAGTTCGTATCCAAGGGCCGTCAGGAATGCTGAGTAGAACTGTTTGGCGCGAGCGATGTCATCGGCACCGACGGTGACGTAAGCAATCATTCAATGTGTTCCCTTCGGTGTTTTGAATACTGTAGCAATTCTCCTGAATTGCGGTAGGCCTCGGGACATCATACGCATTGAGACAAAGTTCTGTTCTGGACCACACTATGTGCAGACGTTCCGGTTAAGGGAACGGCCTGCGGCATTTCACCGGTTGTCGTTTCACTTTGACGGCTCCTACAGTCCGAAAGGACAGCCGGAGAGATGGAATGAGTGCGATCCTGACACTGAACGCGGGCAGTTCGTCGATCAAGTTCGGGGTATATCTGGCCGCAAAGGAGCCTACGCTGCTACACCGGGGGCAGGTCGAGAACCTGGGGCCGGTCGCGCAACTCGTGCTAAAGCGCGACAAGCGGCAAGCCACCCAGATCGGACCGGCCGATCATGCGGCGGCGGTGCGCGCAATTCTAGAGCACGTCGACCAACTGCTGGGGGACATGGAGATTACCGGCATCGGTCACCGGGTCGTGCATGGTGGGCGCACTTTTGACGGCCCTGCCTTGTTGACTGATACGGTTATCGAGCAACTTCAGGCGCTTGAACCGCTTGCGCCCCTGCATCAGCCGCATAATCTTGCGGCGATACTTGCTTCAAGAACGGCCTATCCGGGCGCGGTTCAGGTCGGGTGTTTCGACACTTCGTTTCATTTCGGCCATCCATTTGTGAACGACGCCTTTGCGATCCCGCGCCGGTTTTATGAAAAGGGCGTGCGACGCTATGGGTTTCACGGGCTGTCCTATGATTATATCACCGGCAAGCTGAAACGGGACTATCCGCATCTGTCGGTTGGACGGGTTGCCATTTGCCATTTGGGTAATGGCGCGTCGATGTGCGCGGTCGTAAATGGAAAGAGCATCGGTTCGACCATGGGGTTTTCCGCGCTGGACGGGTTGCCGATGGGCACCCGGTGCGGCCAGCTTGATCCCGGCGTGCTGCTGTATCTTATGGCGCAGGGCCACGGGGTCGAGGCGATCACCCATATTCTTTACAAGAAAAGCGGCCTGCTGGGCCTCAGTGAAATCAGCCACGACATGCGCACTTTGCTGATGCATGACGATCCCCGGGCACAGGAGGCGATCGACTATTACGTGTTCCGCATCAAGCGTGAGTTGGGGGCAATGTCAGCAGTGATGGGCGGTCTTGACGCCGTCGTGTTCTGCGGTGGCATCGGTGAGAACGCCGCACTGATCCGGGAGCGGGTTCTGGAAGGCATGGAGTATCTCGGCCTCAAGGTGAATGCCGAGGCGAATGACAGCAATTCGACGGTGATATCATGCGGTGAAACGCCGGTTCTGGTGATCCCGACGGACGAAGAACGCGTCATCGCCCGCGCGGTTTTCAAGGCGATGGGTTGAACACCGGCCGACGGAATTGCACCCTGCCGGCGGTCAGCCGGTTTTTGCGGCTGGCAAACATTCAGACACGAAAGCCAGGTTCATGTTGTTCTACGATTGCTCGACCGCCCCCAATCCTCGCCGCGCGCGGATGTTCATCGCTGAAAAGGGATTGGATATTGAAACCCGCGATATCTCCATCGCCAAGGGCGAGCAGTTGAGTGACGCGTTCAAAGCGGTCAATCCAAGGGCGACAGTACCGGTTCTGGTGACGGACGATGGCACGGTTCTGACCGAGAACCTGGGAATTGCGGCCTATCTGGAAGCCCGGTTTCCGGAACGGCCATTGATGGGGCGCACTCCCGAGGAAAAGGGTCTGGTGCTGATGTGGAATGCACTGGTTGAACAGCAGGGCGGTTTGCCAATCGGCGAGGCATTGCGCAACTCGCATCCGGCGTTTGCTGATCGTGCGGTGCCCGGCCCTTGGAACTATGTGCAAATACCGGAGTTGGCGGAAAGAGGGTTGGACAGGGCCAGGCGCTTTTTCGACATCCTTGAAGAACGCCTGCAAGACAGCCCTTTCATTGCCTGCAGCCATTTCACTCTGGCCGATATCACCACCTTCGTTTTTGTGGACTTCGCGCGAGTCATCAAACTGCGAATCCCCGAAGAAAACTTCGCCACATTGACGTGGTTCGAAAATATCAGGGGCCGCTCAAGCGCAAGTATCTAGTGTAATTAATTGAGTTGTAGTCATAAAATATCCGCCGTCAGAACTGTACATATTTGTCTAGACAGAAGTGAACAGTGCCATTAGCGTCCTCTGCGAGTTGTTCGAGGGGAAAAGGCGATGAAATCCCAGTATCGTGTCGTGGTCATCGGTGGCGGCGTCGTGGGCGCTTCGGTTCTGTATCATCTGGCCAAATTTGGCTGGTCGGATGTGGTTATGCTGGAAAGGCGGCGGCTGGCTTCGGGATCGTCATGGCACGCGGCGGGCGGCATCCATGCCCTGAACGCGGATCCAAACATGGCCTCCTTGCAGGCTTATACGATCGACCTGCTGAGTGAGATCGAAAAAGAATCGGGCCAGAATATCGGTTTGCACATGACCGGTGGCCTGACGCTGGCCGGTACGCCTGAACGCTGGGAGTGGTTGCAGGCCAACTACCGCATCTTCCAGTCCATCGGCATTGACGACTGCGAGCTTTTGACCCCGCAAGAGGCGCAGCGGCGTTGCCCGATCATGTCAACCGACGGCGTTCTGGGCGCGATGTGGGCGGATCGTGAAGGTTACATTGATACAACTGGCACTGTTCAGGCTTATGCGACAGCCGCCAGGAAACGTGGTGCCGAATATTACGAGGAAACCAAGGTCGAAGAGCTGATCCAGACTGATGACGGCTGGCAGGTTGTGACCGATAAGGGCACGATCACCTGTGAACATGTGGTCAACGCGGCCGGGCTCTGGGCCAAGCAGGTTGGTCGCATGGCCGGGGTAGAGCTGCCAGTCTCACCGTTGAAGCACCACTATCTGATCACGGACACGGTGCCAGAAGTTGCGCAGGCGGATTTCGAGATGCCGATGACCGTGGACCTCGAAGGATTCACCTATATGCGGCAGGACCAGAAGGGTGTTCTGGTCGGGATTTACGAGGTCGATCACGAACACTGGGCGATGGATGGTGCGCCGTGGAACTATGGCGAGGAACTGTTTCAGGAACAGCTTGACCGGATCGAGAACGAACTGACATTGGGCTTTGAGCGGTATCCGTCTATCCAGAACGTGGGCATCAAGACATGGGTCAATGGTGCGTTCACGTTCTCGCCAGATGGTAACCCGCTGGTTGGTCCGGTTCCGGGCAAGCGCGGCTATTGGACCGCCTGCGCGGTGATGGCCGGGTTCCTGCAAGGTGGTGGCGTTGGGAAAACACTGGCCGAATGGATGATCCACGGCGAGCCCGAAGCGGACGCCTGGCCGATGGATGTGGCGCGCTATGGTGATTTCGCACAGAACAAGCGGTATATCCGTGAAACCACTGGCCAGTTCTATTCGCGCCGCTTCGTGATGACCTACCCGAACGAGCAATTGCCTGCGGGTCGCCCGCTGAAGATGGCTCCGGCGCATGACGCGATGACCGAGGCCGGATGTAAATGGGGTGTCAGCTGGGATCTGGAGGTGCCGCTGTATTTCGCGCCCAAAGGGTTCGAGGAAACGCCAACTCTCAAACGTTCGAACGCGCATGACATCGTGGCCGCTGAATGCAGGACCATCCGGGAGGGCGTGGGCCTGCTGGATATCTCGGGCTTTTCCCGCTTTGAGGTTTCCGGCCCAAATGCCGAAGCGTGGCTGGATAACATGATGGCCTCGAAACTGCCCGCGCCGGGTCGGGCCAAACTGGCGCCGATGCTGGGTGAGAACGGGCGTCTCAAAGGCGACCTGACCGTGCTGAACTGGGGCGATGGCACCTGGTGGATCATGGGCAGCTATTACCTGCGCGCCTGGCATATGCGCTGGTTCAACGATCATATGATGGACGGCGTGTCGATCCGTGATCTGGGGGAAGAGATTTGCGGGTTCGGCCTTGTGGGACCGAAATCGCAAGAGGTGATCGAGAAACTGGCGGAACAGGATATCTCGGGCCTGAAATTCATGGGCTGCGGTGATTTCGACATCGGCCTTGTCCGGGCGCGTGTTGCACGTATGTCGGTGACCGGCGAGAAAGGATATGAGATCAACTGCCGCTATGGCGATCATATCAAACTGCGGCGGATGTTGCTGGACGCCGGTGCCGATGAGGGTATCCGCGAGTGCGGTTTCAACGCGATGCTCTCGACGCGATTGGAAAAGAGTTTTGGCATCTGGTCGGCGGAGTTTACCCAAGCCTATACGCCGGGCATGACCGGAATGGATCGCTGGATCGACTGGAACAAGGAATTCGTCGGCAAGGCCGCGGCCCAGGCCGAACGCGACGGCAATGGCCCGGCGCAGGTGCAGGTGACGCTGGAGATCGACGCGCTGGACGCCGATGCCAGCGGGTATGAGCCGGTTTGGTCGGCTGACGAGCGGGTCGGGTTCGTGACCTCGGGCGGCTATGGTCATTATCTTGGCAGGTCTCTGGCGATGGCCCTTGTCGATCCTGCCAAGGCTGAGCCGGGAACCGAGCTTTCGGTGCATGTTGTGGGTGTCGAACGTCCGGCGCGCGTGATTGCCCCGTCACCATATGATCCGCAAGGCAGGGCGATGCGGTCATGACCCGGCGCGGCAGGCGTGGGCGCGAAGCGGCGGCAGGTACGACGCGGCGGCAAGTGGACTATCGCAACCTGCGCAACCCGTTTCCGCCAATGGCCGCCTTTACCGAGGACCGGATCGAGGCGTTGCATCAGGCTTCGCTGACCGTGCTGGAGGATATCGGGATCAAGGTTCTGCTGCCCGAGGCCCGTACATTGTTCCGACAAGGCGGCGCGCGGGTCCGGGACGAAATGGTCTTTATAGGGCGCGACATGGTCGAGGCAGCGTTAGCCACCGCACCCAGATCTTTTGTCGTAAAGGGCGGGGTGGCCGAGCGGGATCTGACAATGGAGCTGGGGCGGCTGATCTTTCAGCCGGGCGCGGGTGCGCCGCATGCCACCGATCTGGTGCGCGGGCGAAGGCCCGGCACCTTGCGCGATTTCCGCGAGATGGTGCAGATCACCCAGAGCTTCGACGTGCTGCATATGGTCCCGCCACTGGTCGAGGCGCAGGATGTTCCGATGCACCTGCGCCACTATGCGATGACCCAGGCGGAACTGACGCTGAGTGACAAGGTGCCGTTCATCTATTCACGTGGCACTCCGCAGGTGAAGGACGGGTTCGAGATGGTCCGTTCTTTCCGGGGGCTGTCCGAGGAGGCATTCGCGGCCCAGCCCTGGTGTTATACGATCATCAACACAAACTCGCCGCGCGTAATAGATATGCCGATGGCGCAGGGGCTGATCGATTTTGCGCGCGCGGGCCAGATGTCGATCGTCACTCCGTTTACGCTGATGGGCGCAATGGCTCCGGTAACCGTAGCGGGGGCGATGACGCTGAGCCATGCCGAGGCGCTGGCAGCGATCACGCTGACACAGCTTGCCAGACCCGGTGCGCCGGTCTGTTACGGTACTTTCACCAGTAATGTGGATATGAAGTCGGGCGCGCCTGCGTTTGGAACGCCCGAGCATTTCACCGCATCTCTGGTGGCCGGGCAGCTGGCGCGCAAGATCGGCCTGCCGTGGCGTTGCGCCGGTGGAAGTGCGGCCAATACCAACGATGCACAGGCGGCAAATGAGACGCAGTTCGGGCTTTGGGGTTGCCTGATGGCAGGGGCGACGGTGGTGATCCACTCGGCAGGGTGGCTCGAAGGGGGGCTTACCGTGTCGTTCGAAAAGATCATCACCGATCTTGAAGTTCTGCAGATGGTGGCCGAGTTGTGCGCCGGAACGACGGCGACGGATGCCGATATTGCACTGGACGCGCTGCGCGAGGTGGGGCCATCGGGGCATTTCTTTGGTGCCGCGCACACGATGGAGCGGTATCAGACCCAGTTCTATGAACCGCTGGTGGGCGACTGGTCGAATTTCGGAACATGGACCGAGCGGGGTGCAATTGACGCCAATCACCGCGCGACAGGCATCTGGCAGAACATCGTCGACACATTTCGGGCACCGGCACATGATCAGGACCGGATTGCCGAGCTTGAGGAATTCATCGCGCGCCGAACCGCTGAAGGCGGCGCGCCACCGGAGAGTTGAATGAGCACCAAACCGATCCTGCACCGCGACGACCCGGATGCCGAACCGCTGGTCGGAAACATCAAGGTAACCCGCGACGACTGGCTGAACGTCGCGATGGATGTTCTCGTGTCTGACGGTGTCGAACAGGTCAAGGTGTTGAACCTGGCCGAAAGAATGGCGGTGTCGCGGTCCTCGTTCTACTGGTATTTCAAGTCCCGGCAGGAATTGCTGGATGCGCTGCTGGCGCGCTGGCAGGCGACCAATACCGCGGCCATGATCGCGCAGGCCGATACCCCGGCGGACACCATCACTGCGGCCGTCTGCAATGTGCATCGCTGTGTGGTCAATCCGAACCTGTTCGACACGGCGCTGGATTTTGCCGTGCGGGACTGGGCGCGGCGGTCGGGAAAGGTACGCCGCATACTGGATCAGTCCGACGCGCGGCGGCTGGCGGCGCTGCAGGCGATGTTCGCGCGGTTCGGCTATGAGGACATGGAGGCCAAGACACGCGCCCGGGTTCTGTACTACATGCAATTGGGATACGATCTGGCGCAGTTGAACGAACCGCACGAGGCCCGGCTGGCGCTAGTGCCGCACTATCTTTTTGCCTTCACCGGGGTTGAGGCAAGGCCGGACGAGATCAAGGAATTCAGCGCTTATGCCCGCAGAATTTGGGAGGGACAGGACAATGAACAATCCTGACGCAATCATCATCGGGACTGGTGTCATCGGCGCGGCGGTCGCGTTCGAGCTGGCTAAACGAGGCTGGAAAACGCTGTCGCTGGACCGCAATACTCAGGTCGGCCACGGGTCGACTGCAGGGTCCTGTGCCATCATCCGGATGCACTATTCCACCTTCGACGGCACGGCATTCGCCTGGGAGGGGTATCACTATTGGCGCGACTGGGCCGACTATCTGGGTCTTCCGGAAGGAGCCGATCTGGCGCAGTTTCGTCAGACCGGGTGTCTGGTGATGAAGACCGAGGCCAACGGGCATCTGGCCAGGCATATGCAGTTCAGTGCCGAACTAGGCTGTCCGTTCGAAGAACTTGATGCCGCCGGCATACAGGACAAGCTGCCCATCTATGATCTGAACAGCTATGCGCCTGCGCGCCGCCTGGACGATCCGCAGTTCGGGCAGCCCAATGGCGAGCGTCTTGGGGGGGCGGTTCTTTGGCCGCAGGCGGGGTATGTCACCGACCCGGCGCTGAGCGCGCAAAACCTGATGGAGGCTGCGAAACTGCACGGGGCGCAGGTGCAGACGGGAGTCGAAGTGACCGAGGTTTTGCAGGCTGCAGGCCGCGTTGCAGGAATCAGGCTGGCAACCGGGGCCGAAATACATGCACCGGTAGTAATCAACGTGGCCGGACCCGGGTCTTCGATTGTCAACCAGATGGCGGGCGTGACCGACGACATGACAATTGAAACCCGCCCCCTGCGGCAGGAAGTGGTGCATGTTCCCGCGCCCGAAGGGTTCGATTTCCAAGAGCAGGGCATGATCGTATCCGACAGCGACATCGCCTGTTATGCCCGGCCCGAGCATGGAAACCACATCCTCGTCGGCTCGGAAGATCCGGAATGCGACCCGCACCAATGGTGCGATGATGACAAACACTATGACCGCGATTTTACCGAACAGTGGCGGACGCAGGCGATGCGGTATGCGCAAAGGGTGCCGTCTTTGGGCATTCCGTCGCGAATGCGGGGGGTAGTCGACCTTTATGATGCATCCACTGACTGGATACCGATTTATGACAGGTCGAGCCTGCCTGGGTTCTATATGGCCTGCGGAACCAGTGGAAACCAGTACAAGAACGCGCCCATCGCGGGCAAGATGATGGCGGCGCTGGTCGAGTATTGCGAAGGAGGAGGCGATCACGACGCCCAGCCGTTGCAATTTGTACTGCCGTATATTGGCCGGACCATTGACGTTGGGTTCTATTCCCGCAAGCGCCCGATCAACGAGGACAGCAGTTTCTCTGTCCTGGGCTGACAGTTTGTCCCGAGCAGGGGGTTAGAATCCGGCCAGCGCCGCGTCGGCTGCCACGTGCGCCTTTCGGATGGCAACTTCGCGTACCGGGCCATATCCACGGATCTCATCGGCGCAAGTCAGAACTGCGGTCCAATCCTCGGCCCGCTCCGGCGAATAACCGGCCTGCGCCCGGTCGAGCAGGTCAAGATACCATGCCAGCGTTTCACGGTGCATCCGGGCCTCGGAATGATAGCGGAACGGGTTGAGAGGCGTCGGCCGCAGCGGTTTCATGCGGCCCAGTACACCCAGAGCAGCCTTCAGCCACGGCCCATAGCAGCGTTTTGCGGGCCGCCCGCGATTGTCGGTGCGCCGGTTCAGGAAAGGCGGGGCCATGTGGTATCGGAGTTTGAAGTCACCCTCGAACTGTTCGCCGAGTTCGCGAGCGAAAGCCTGACCCGACATCAGACGGGCCACTTCAAATTCGTCCTTATAGGCCATGAAGCGAAAAAGGTTGTGCACAGCGGCGCGGATCAGGGGATCAGGCGCGTCAGAGAGGGCGGCGCGTAAATCCGTGATACGGGCAGTGTATTTTCTTGCGTAGGCGGCGTCTTGATAATCGGTGAGAAATTCGGCGCGGCGGGCGATCATCTGATCCAGTGTATCCGGTTCGGGCTGAGGATCGGAATAGCCGTTCAGCCGCGTGGGATCGGCGGCCATGCAACGACCGATTGCAAAGGCAAGCCGGTTCTTTTCGACCGCGACCCCGTTCAACAGGATGGCCTGCGACAGCGCCACTTCGGTCACTGGCACCAGCCCTTTCTGCCAGGCAAAGCCCAACATCATTACGTTGGCAAAAACCGCATCTCCCAGCAGCGTTTCGGCTGCGGCGTTGGCGTCAAATCCAGTGACGTGATCTGCGCCAACCGCTGCGCGGATGGCGGCCTCGCGCTGGCCGACGTTGAGCTGCGCATCGCGGCGCAAGACCAGATCGCCTGTCGGCATCTCGGCGCGGTTCAGCACCACCTGCGTACCCGGACGGTAATGCGCCGAGGCCTTTGGGGCGGAACTGACCACGATATCGCAACCGATAACCGCGTCGGCCGCACCCTGATCAATGCGAACCTGATTGAGCGCATCGGGTGTCGTGCCCAAGCGGATATAGCTGAGCACGGTTCCGAATTTCTGCGCAAACCCGGTGAAGTCGAGAACGGATGAACCTTTGGCTTCGAGATGCGCGGCCATGGTGACCAAGGCGCCGACAGTGACCACTCCTGTTCCGCCGACACCGGTGACAAGCAGGTCAAAGGGTTGGGCGAGGGAAGGCAGGTCGGGGGTTGGCAAGCCGGTTTCCAGCGCCGCGAGATCTAGCGAAACCGTACGTTTCCGACGCGTGGCGCCTTCGACGGTTACAAAGCTGGGGCAGAACCCGTTCAGGCACGAGAAATCCTTGTTGCAGGTGCTGAGGTTGATCTTGCGCTTGCGACCAAAGGGGGTTTCGCGCGGCTCGACGCTCAGGCAGTTCGACTCGACTGAACAATCGCCGCAGCCCTCGCAGACCAAATCGTTGATATACGCGAACCTCCTGGGATCTTCCATCGTGCCGCGCTTGCGGCGGCGACGTTTTTCGGTGGCGCAGGTCTGTTCATAGATCAGGACAGTAACGCCGGGGATGTCGCGCAACTCGCGTTGCAACCGGTCCAGATCGGAGCGGTCGTGAAACGAGGTTTGCGACGGGAAATCGGCGTGGTGGAACTTGGAAATGTCATCCGAAACGATGGCGATCCGTTCCACACCTTCGGCCCGGCAGGTCTGAGCGATGCCATGCACACTGACTGGCCCGTCGACCGGCTGACCTCCGGTCATGGCGACGGCGTCATTGAACAGGATCTTGTAGGTGATGTTGGTGCCTGCGGCGACCGCTTGCCGGATGGCGAGGCTGCCGGAGTGATACCATGTACCCTCGCCGAGATTCTGGAAGATGTGCTTGCCGCCGTTGAATTTCGACGCCACCACATGCGGCACCCCTTCGCCGCCCATTTGCGCATAGCCCACGGTCTGGCGGTCCATCCAAGACGCCATGACGTGACAACCGATGCCGCTGGCAGCCGTCGATCCTTCGGGCACCTTGGTCGAGCTGTTATGCGGGCAGCCCGAACAGAAATAGGGCGTTCGGGTTGCGCCAGGGATGTTAACTAGTTGTGGGGGCTGAGCTGTCAGCGCATTGGCTTTGGCCGGCAGATCTTCCTCGGGGAAGAAGGTGTGCAGGCGCGCGGCGACGATGGGGGCCAGCATCAGAGGGCTGAGTTCACCGGTCCAGGGGATCAGTGGTTCGCCATGGCTGTCGTACTTGCCGACCATCTTGTGCGGCTTGTCACCCGGCCAGTCATAGAAATACTCCTTGAACTGGCTTTCGATGATGCCACGCTTTTCCTCGACCACCAGAACTTCGGCCTTGCCCCTGACAAAGCGCAGCGCATTGCGACGGGCGAGCGGCCAGACCATGCCGACCTTATAGATGTCTATTCCCAGTTCCCGGCATTTTGCTTCATCAAGGCCCACTAGTCGCAATGCCTCCATTAGGTCGAGATGGCCTTTGCCGGTGGTGACAAAGCCGAACTTGGCGTTCTTGATGCCATAGATGCTCCGGTCGATCGGATTGGCCTCGGCAAAGGCGCGCACGGCGCGCAGTTTTGCTTGAATACGGGTCTCGATCTCGGGGCTGGGCAGGTCGGCAGAACGCACGTGCAAGCCTTTTGCGGGCAACTCGATCTCAGGCAGGGTGAACTGCCGATCCGGCCGGAGTTCGACCGAACGGGCACTTTCGACCGTTTCTGAAACGGCCTTGAAACCGACCCATGTGCCGGAAAAACGTGACAGGGCCAGCCCGTATTCGCCGAATTCCAGGTATTCCTCGACCGAGGCCGGGTTCAGCGTCGGCATGAACCAGGCCATGAACGCCACGTCGGATTGATGGGGCATAGAGGAACTGACGCAGCCATGGTCGTCACCTGCAACTACAAGCACACCGCCTTTGGGGGCCGAGCCATAGGCGTTGCCATGTTTCAGCGCGTCGCCGGAACGGTCCACGCCGGGGCCTTTGCCATACCACATGGAAAACACGCCCTCGACCTCGCACTGCGGATCCAGGCTGGCCTGCTGCGCGCCCAATACCGCGGTGGCGCCCAGATCTTCGTTAACGGCTGGCATGAAGGTGATGCGGTCGTGTTTCAGCCGTTCCTTGGCGCGCCACATTTCCAGATCCAATGCGCCAAGCGGTGAGCCCCGATATCCGGACACGAAACCGGCAGTTTCCAGCCCTGCCTCCCGATCCCGGCGGGCCTGATCCATCATGATCCGGACAAGCGCCTGGGTGCCGGTCAGAAAGACGCGGCCTTTTGTGAGGTCATAGCGGTCCTGGAGTCGATATGTTTGGAATTCGGGAATGTGGCGAGTCATCCATGAAGTCCTGTCAATTTTCGCGCGTTCTGGAAATTTTATCCCGATTGCAATGGAAATTTGATCCAGAAACAGTCAATTATGGACAGGTATTCGGAGGAAATAATCGAAAAATGATGAAAGTTCGAACAAAATGACCGTTTCATTTCAGCTCGATGAAAGAGACAGCCGCATTTTGACATTGTTGCAGAAGGACAGTCGAATCTCGAACGCGGATCTGGCCGAAGCGGTCGGTATGTCTGCATCTGCGCTTTGGCGGCGGGTGCGAATGCTGGAGGAAGCCGGGATCATCGAACGCTACGGTGCCGTCGTTAATCCGTCGGCAATGGGTTTGTCATTCGAAGCGATTGTGCATGTGCACCTGACGCGGCATGACCCGGAAAGAATCGTCGAATTCATTCGGGCGATCGAAAACAGCCCCGAAGTTCAGGAATGTTATGCAACCACGGGGCAGGCGGATTATCATCTGAGGGTGCTGTGTGCCGATCTGGCTGCCTACAACAAGTTTCTGGAGGGGTTTCTGTTCCGGCTTCCCGCCGTCGCCAGTGCCCAGACCAATGTCGTATTGCGCACAATCAAGCGCAACAAACCGGTTCAGAAATAGCGGAGGGGCCTTAGCACGCGCAGACGATCCAGGCCCAGGCCATGGCGATATAGGTCAGGTTGTGCATGCACTGATCCAGACCCGCAGCGCGCCAGAACGCGGCCTGATTGGGTTGCAGTTCTTTCTTGTCCGAGTAATAGGCCTTGGCAAAATCGATGTTGAAATGGATGAACCATTCGAGAGCGGATATCGCTATCGCAAAGATAATAGGTGCGCCGAGAAGAAGAAAAATCGCAGCAGACAAGATGGCATGTACACCCGCATGTTGCGCACGACCCGAATGCAAATACTCTGCCCGGCCCTCCAGCATCTTGGGGGTTTGTAGATAATAATCAGCAAACATATGCTTGATCTGCAATAGGCAGAGTAACAAAAGTACCGTGCCAGTCATTTCAGGCAAGGCGGTCCTCCTAATATCAATCTGCACCCAAGCTTAAGACGTTAATACGTATCGCGCAAACACTCTCGTGCAAATGGTGCGTGTATTGGAATGGGGGGATTCCATTTGCGTTGCGGCGTTCGGTTGCGATAGCGTGAATATGTGAACGGTTGGCGACCGTCTCACTGGGTGGTTTCAATAGGTTTGTCATCGGGGGCAGGACCCATAGAACGTACGCTATTTCGGTTCATCTGGAAGTATTCGAAGCGGGATCAGCTGATTTTGCTGGCCGTGACGTCCACGTTGTTCCCGCTGCTTTATCTGACACTCGAATTGCCCAAACGGATAATCAACGACGCGATCGGGGCGGCCAGTTCCACCGTCGAGTATTTTGGGATCACCTTCGATCAGACAACGTTTCTGATGATCCTGTGTTTTGCCTTTCTGCTGTCGGTGTTGGCGCATGGTCTGATGAAAATGCGGATCAACACGATGAAGGGCGTGTTGAGCGAGCGCATGCTGAGGCGGTTCCGCTATCAGCTCATCAGCCGGATTTTGAGGTTTCCGCAACCCTATTTCGAACGCGTGAGCCAAGGTGAACTTGTGTCCATGGTCACCGCCGAAAGCGAGCCGATGGGCGGTCTGATGGGTGATGCGATCAGCCAGCCAGTGCTGCAGGCCGGGCAGATGCTGACCATCCTGTCCTTTCTGTTTCTGCAAAGCTTCTGGTTCGGGCTTGCGGCCATTGCGCTGATCCCGTTGCAGGCCTGGCTGATCCCCAAGCTGCAACGCCAGATCAACCTGCTCAACAAGAAGCGCATACAGGAGGTGCGGGTTCTGGCAGCCCAGATCGGAGAGAACGCGGCCGGTGCATCGACCCTGCGCGGCAATGCGGGCTGGCGGTATCGACGGGCCATGATTTCGGACCAGCTTGGGCGGCTGTTCAGCATACGGTTCGACATCTATCAGAAAAAATTCTTCATGAAGTTTCTCAATAACTTCATTTCGCAATTGACCCCGTTCCTGTTCTACTCGGTAGGCGGTTTTCTGGTATTGCAGGGCCAGGTGTCGCTGGGGGCGCTGGTCGCGGCACTGGCGGCTTACAAGGATCTGTCCAGCCCGTGGAAGGAGTTGCTGACCTATTACAACCAGACGCAGGACATGGCGATACGCTGGGAAGTTGTGATCGAACGTTTCGCCCCCGCAGGCATGATTGACGAGGAATTGTTCGAGAACGAACCCAAGGAGAGCGTGCGCCTGAATGGCGATATCGTGCTCGACCATGTCTCGGTGCGGGATGCGGACGGCAATCACGTTTTGGATGATATGAATGCGGTACTGCCGGGGGCTGGCGTGATTGGCATATCGGCCCCTAGTGAGGAGGACCGTCTGGCCCTCAGCGAATTGTTGACGCGTGAGGTTCTGCCGGGATCAGGCAAGGTCATGATCGGCGGGCACGAACTGTCCAAGGTGCATCAGGTGGATGTGGCGGCGCGCATCGGCTATGCCAGTTCGCGCCCGGTCATGTTTCAGGGCACGTTCGGCGATAATGTGATGATGCCGATGCGGTTTCAGCCGACCGAACCCGCGCCAGAGAATCCGGACTTTGCCGAAACACTGCGGGCGGGCAACAGCGCCGATCCGTTTCACGCCGAATGGCTGGACCCGGCGCGCGCCGGTTTCCAGGACGAAGCGAGCCTTCGCGCGTGGTGGTTGCGACTGGTCGAAGGGATGGGGTCGGGGGCGGCCTTGTTCAGACGGGGCGCAGACCAGGTCTTTGACCACGGCGCGCATCCGGAACTGGCGGCAAAGCTGGTCGAGTTGCGCCCGATCGTAAGACGGGAAATCGGCAAAGCTGGGCTGGATCAACAGGCGTTTATCTTTGACCGCGACGCCTACAACCCCGCATTGCCGGTCGCCGAAAACTTGCTGTTTGCAACGCCGCGCGTGCCTGTCACACAGGAACTTCTGGCGCGCCAGGCGGTGTTTCTGGCACAGTTGCGGGATCTGGGGCTGGACGAAATACTTGTCGATCTGACCCGCGATGTGATCGACATGTTGCGTCAGATCTTTGGATTGGACGGCACCGACCATCCCCTGTTCCGAAAGCTGGGGTTGGAGGTGAACACTTATGAAACGGCGTTGGATCTGGTCGAAAAGACGCGCAGCGCCGGGGCGCGGGCCCTGGACGATACCGAGTTGGCCAGCCTGCTGGCCGTTCCGTTCCGAATTTCGGCGGAACAGATAGGGCCGGCCTTTTCGGACGGTTTGAAATCCCGGATTCTGGAATTGCGGCACAGCCATTCCGACAAGCTTCTGGAAAGCTTGCGCGATGTCTTTGTGCCGTTACGGGTGGATGAGTTTGCGCCCGGATTGACCGTGCTGGAAAACGCCATGTTCGGCAAGGTCAGTCAGGTGGGTGGCGCGCGCACCGACGAATTGCGCAAACTGATCACCGACGTGCTTTCGGGTAACGGTGCGCGCCCGCTGGTGGTTGAGCTGATCTATGACATGCCGGTGAGCCTTGGGGGGCAGAACCTGCCCGCCGCCTTTGCCGAACCTTTGGCCTTTACACGGGCGGCAATCAAGAAGCCCGACATTCTGGTTCTGAACAGCGCGTTGGCGAGTTTCGACATGGATACTCAGGTATCGGTATACAAAAACCTGCGCGAGTTGCTGCCTGATACCACTGTGATCTACATCAACGACCATTTCAAATCGCCCGAGGCGTTTGATTTGCACATTGAGATTCGGCAAGGCCGGATCATCAGCGAGGAGGCTCCGATGGATGTTGAAGAGGATGGTGCCGCCTCGGCCGACCTGACGCGCAAGCTAAGGGCATTGGAGCAGACCCCGCTGTTTTCCGAGCTTGACCGGCGACAGCTGCGCCTGCTGGCCTTTGGTGCGCGCTGGTTCGAGGCCAAGGCGGGCGAGGTCGTTTTCCTGAAGGACGACGACCCGACCGACGGTGCCTATATGATCATCGAAGGCGAGGCAGGTCTGTACCTGCCCCAGAAATCCGGCGACGATCAGCTGATCACGCGCGTCGGGCCTGGAACGCTGGTCGGAGAGCTGGGACTGATCCGCAAAGAGCCGCGCGCGCTCAGCATGGTGGCCGAAACCAATCTGACCTGTCTGCGGATCGGTGAGGAGGAGTTTCTGGCCGTGGTCGAAAACGACGCGGCAACCGCGTTCAAGCTTTTGCAGGTTGTGGCGGGTTACGTTTCGAACTGACGAACAGAGCGAAAAATCACGTTTTGCAGAACAGTTTGTATAGCAGTTCGATCACCTGCGCGGTGTTTCCATCGCTGAGTGAATAGTGGATGGTTTTGCCATCCCGTCGTGTCGATACCAGCCCCTCTTCTCGCAGTCGGGCCAGCATCTGGCTGACGGCAGCCTGACGGATACCCAACAGGGTTTCCAGTTGCCCAACCGACTTTTCGCCATCGCCGAGATGGCACAGGATCATCAGCCGACCCTCGTGGGCAAGCGTCTTGAGAAAGTTTGCGGCATCCGAAGCGCTTTGCTTCATGTCGACGGCGGTTTCGGGCTGAAATGCCTGATCTGATGTATTCTGAACTGTCACGGGTTGCTCGTAATCCTTTTGTCCAAACTACAACACAGCGTTGTGGCATGCAATCTCATGCATCCTGTGCTGGTGCACCACCCTGAAACGCGTTGCCGTTGACATAGTCACATGGTTCTTCCTGCATCTGCAAATGAAGCCCATCGCCGGTATAAGGATGGGCTCGCGCCAGATCTTCGTCAACTTCAATGCCCAAACCGGGCGCCTCGGGTGGCGTGACAAAGCCTAATTCGACTTTGATCGATCCTTTGATCAACTTGTCGTGAAAAGGTGTCTCTATGCTTTCAAGCAACAGGATATTGGGGATTGAGGCGGCGAGATGAATGTTGGCGGCCCACTCGATCGGTCCTGCGTACAGGTGGGGGGCCATCTGGGCGTTGAATATTTCTGCCATCGCGGCCACTTTCTTCATCTCCCAGATGCCGCCGGCACGCCCCAATGCGGGTTGCAGGATTTCCGCCGCGCCTGCCCGCAGGACTGCGCCGAACTCTGCCTTGGTGGTCATCCGCTCGCCGGTTGCGACCGGAATGCGGACGTTGCGGGCGACGCGCGCCATATCTTCGATATTGTCAGGAGGCGTCGGTTCCTCGAACCAGAGCGGCGAATAGGGCTCCAATGCCTGACCCAGACGGATCGCCCCTGCGGTGTTGAACTGACCGTGGGTTCCGAAAAGCAGGTCGGCCTTGTCGCCGACCGCTTCGCGGATCGCTTTGCAGAAAGCGACCGATATCGAGATATCGCTCATCGCAGGCATGTGGCCGCCCCGGATCGTGTAGGGGCCTGCGGGATCGAACTTGACCGCAGTATAGCCCCGCCCGACCATCGCAGCGGCGCATTCGGCCGCCTGTTCCGGTGAGGTCCAGAAATCGGTCAGGTCATGCTGCGGCAGCGGGTAGAGATAGGTGTAGGCGCGAATGCGGTCATTCATCCGCCCGCCGATCAGGGCGTGAACCGGTCGGTCGCGATCCTTGCCCAGAATGTCCCAGCAAGCGATTTCCAGCCCGGAAAACGCGCCCATGACGCTCAGATCGGGGCGCTGTGTGAAGCCGCTGGAATACACCCGGCGAAACATCAGCTCTATGTTTTCGGGGTTTTCATCCGCCATATGCCGCTTGAACACGTCGTGGATGATGTGTTTCATCGCCTCGGGACCGACCGACGAGGCATAGCATTCGCCCCAACCGGTGATGCCCGTGTCGGTGGTGAGCTTGACCAGTATCCAGTATCGCCCGCCCCAACCCGGTGCAGGCGGCGCGGTCACGATGATATCGAGATCCTGAAGCTTCATCGCATGTCCTCCTGTTCGGGTTATTCCACCGATTTGCGGTCAAACACGATCACGTTGCGCTTGGCGCCACCGGTCTTGGTGTCGGCGATTGCCTCGTTGATCTGGTCAAGCGACCAGCGCCCCGAAATCAGCTCGTCGAGCTTGAGACGCCCTTGCTGATAAAGATCGATCATCCAGGGGATGTCACGCTGAATGACCACGTCGCCCATCTTGGAGCCGATCAGACCCTGTCCGACAGCAGCAAGGATGACCGGTTCGTAACTGGCCATCGCCCCCGAATGGGGCATCCCGATCATAATGGCCTTGCCGCCGCGCCCCAGATAACGAGGAGCCTGTTCATAGGCCGGTATCGCGCCGACAGTGATCAGAACCGCGTCGGCTCCGCGCCCGCCAAGAGCCTTGTATGCGGCTTTCCAGGGCGTATCCAACGTGGCAAGAACCCCATGAGTTGCGCCAAACTCCTTGGCGATCTCCAGCTTTTCCTCGGTCATGTCGACCGCCACGATTCTGCGGGCCCCCGCAATGCGCGCGCCCTGGATTGCGTTCAGGCCCACACCGCCCGCGCCGATCACGACGACATCCTGACCGGGGCGCAGCCCGGCGGCATTGACGGCCGCGCCGACGCCAGTGATCACGCCACAGCTGAGCAGGCTGGCGACATCCTTGGCCATGGTGTCGGGGATCTTGACGATCTGGCGGTGGCTGACGACCACCTTTTCGGCAAAGGCACCGCAGGCCATCGCCTGTTCCAGGGGGCCGCCATCGGCGGTTTTCAGCGGACCCTTGACCGTGTCATAAGGTGTTTCGCAGATCGTCGGCTTGCCGCTGGCGCAGGACGGGCACGATCCGCAGGCGCGGATCAGCGTGGCCACAACGGATTCACCCACCTTGAAATCGCCTGCAGCGTCGCCGACTGCGGTTATGACACCGGCGGCTTCGTGGCCGTAAACAGCGGGCAGAAACCCACCCCAGGCTCCGCTGGCATAGGTGATGTCGGAATGACAGATCGCCACCGCATCCAGCGTGACTTCGACCTCGCCCATCCCCGGGGGAGCGATCTGGATGTCTTCGATAACAAGTGGCTTGTCGAACTCGCGGCATACGGCCGCCTTGATGGTTTGCATGGTCTCCTCCCCTTGATTGCCGGGCACGGTGGCCCGGCAGATCGCCGTCTGCAAGGTGGAAACCGGCAAAACAATGTCGTTCTTACGTCACGATACGATTTAAGCACAGGTTGAAAACCTATCCGTTCGCGAAATGGGGAGGCGCGATGGCGCGTCAGTCGCTCAGGAATTCGGTCGTACTGCGCGCAAAGGCTTCGGCTTCGGACGGGGCAAGTCCAAGCTGATGCATAGGGTCAAACAGTTTGTGCGTGTCCAGTTGCGGCCAGGTCCGGGCAACGATTTCCTTCAGAGGGGTGCCTGTTGCGGCGGATTCCCGGCACAGTTCCTTGGTTGCGGCCTGTGCCTTGGGGCGCGGTAAGTGTTCGGCCAGCGCGAAACTCAGCGCTTCGGCATGGATCATGCCGAGATGTGATTCCAGCGCTGTGCGCATCGCGTCAAGTTCGGGCGAAATCTTCTGAGCCATGGACGAGGCGACCCGGGAAGAAGAACCCGCCCCCAAAACGATTTGTGGCAGGCACATCCATTCGGTGAACCACGCGGCGCCGTCGCGCTGATGGCGATGCATCGCCGCCCCCTGCAAAACACTCATCAACCCGGTCTGCTGGCGGGCCAGCGCCACCAGAACCGACGGAGCCACAGGGTTCTGCTTTTGCGGCATGGTCGAAGATGACCCGGCCCCGCCCAAGCCAATCTCGGCTATCCCGGTTTGGGTTAGCTCCACGCCGTCCTCTCCGATCTTGCCTAAGGCCAGCACAAGGCGGGTGAACCAATCGCAAAGGCGTAGAACGGGGGTACGGTCGGTATGCCAGCTTCGCCCCGGGTCGTGCAGGTTCAAGAGTTTTGCAAGTTCTGCGCGGGTTGTGGCTGATTGCGCCCCCAGGGCTGCGCTGGTGCCAGCCGCGCCGGACAGGGACACAAGCAGGCAGTCTTGCCGCAGCGCAGGCAATTCCTGCATAAGCCCTAACAGGGGCCAGCCCCATGACGCGACCACGGTGCCAAAGCTGGTTGGGGTCGCGTGCTGCCCATAGGTGCGGGCCGGCATTGGCAGGCGGGCATGATCACGGGCCAGCCGCGCAAGGTGGCCAAGAGTATCTTTAACATCGGCTTCGATCAGACCGATCGCCTGCCGCAGCCGCAGCATCAGCCCGGTGTCGATAATGTCCTGTGAAGTCGCGCCCCAATGAACATAGGCGGCATGTTCGGGGGCCTGCATCCCGGCCCGGAAGGCCGAGACCAGCGCCGGGACGCTGACGCCGTTTTCGCCGGTCGCGGCGGACAAGGCACCGGGATCAAGCTGAATCTCCATCGCGGCGCGCGAAATGGCCTGTGCGCTTTCCAATGGTATGATGCCCTGATCGCCCTGAACTTTGGCCAGCAACCCCTCGACCAGCAGCATTGCCCTCAACTCGGCACTGTCAGTGAAGAGGCGACCAACATCGCCAGACGGGAACAGCCTGGAAAAAAGCACGCTGTCGAAAACGGATCCAGCCATCAGAATTTTCTTTCGATCTGCGACAGCATCAGCGCCAGTTCCTTGGGATGGGAAAAGAACGGAGAATGGGAGCTGTCGATTGTGAATTTCATATCTGGCGGAAAACCACTGCACATCTCGGCCTGATATTCGGTGGGTACAGTTCGGTCGTCGAGCGTTCGGATATAGGCCTTGGGCAAATTGGCAAAACCTTCACCAAGTACCAAGGGCGTTTCCTGCGGCCTGATTGCTTGCGGGCAAAGGCGTTGGGCGGCGAATTCGGCGGTCTCTTCGGCGCAGTCGTGATAGAACAGCGCCCTGACCTGATCCGGAACTACGGTATAGGAGAGGCCATCGGGCGATTTCTGGACGGACGAAATCAGGGGCTGGCGGGCCGCGCGCTTGCGCATCTGTGCCATGCTCTTGCCCGAAATGGGGACATAGGCGCAGAGATAGATCAGGGCGCGCATCTTGCCCGGAGCTGTCCCGGCCGCTGCGGAGATTGGATAGCCGCCCCAGGAATGACCTACAACTACAGTATCGGGGGTCGATGCCGACAAGACGGCATCGCGGCACCTAACCAGAGTGACATCGGCGACAGGAGTTTGGTCATCCCCGTGGCTGGGCATATCTATGGCGCGGGCAGAATGCCCCAGAGCGGTCAGTTCAGGGATCAGATCACGCCAACACCACGCCCCATGGCATGAGCCGTGAACCAGAAGGAAATCAGCCATTCCCGCCCTCCTTACCATGCCCTATACCGCGTAGGAATTCTGAAAGGATGGCAGCGTATTCTTCGGGTTTTTCAACGCATGGCAGATGGCCTGCCCTGCGGATGAGTTCAAATTTTGAGCCGGGGATCAGGTCGACCGTTTCACGCACCAGATCGGGTGGCGTCGCCCCATCCTCGCTGCCCGCGATGCCCAGCGTTGGAAGTCGCAGGCCACTTGTCGGAGTATAGAAGTCGGTGCCGGAAATGGCCGCGCAACATCCCGCATAACCTTCGACCGGTTGCCGGACCAGCATGTTACGCCACAGGGTGAGGTTGGGCGAGGCGCGGAAATCCTTGGAAAACCAGCGTTCCATGATGTTGTCGGCCAGCGCTTCTATTCCACCGGCATTGACGGCGGCAATGCGCTTGTCCCACATGTCAGCGGTGCCGATCTTGGCACCAGTGTTTGACAGAACCAACGCGCGGATCTGATCCATCCGTTTGACCGCCAGTCCCTGCGCGATCATCCCGCCAATGGAGAGGCCGACAAAAGCGCAATCGCGGACCTCCAGCATATCCAGCAGAGCCTCGGCATCCTGCACCAGCGCACCCATCGAATAGGGGGCGGGCGGCAGAGACGACAGGCCGTGGCCGCGTATGTCGTAGCGGATGAACTTCAGCCCCTTGGGAAGCAAAGGCAAAACCGCATCCCAAAGCCGATAGTCGGTGCCCAGCGAATTGGCAAATACCACGGGCGCCCCGTCGGGGTCGCCGTCGATGCGATAGTAGAGCTGGACATGACCCAGATCGGCAATGTTCATGGGATACCCCTGTGTCAGCTTGGCTATGTTTCGCGAAGATATAGGGCAGGATTGCCGCGTGATCCACGCTTCGGATCGGCAGCAGGTACTCCGGCATCAGGTGTGATCTGCCAATGCCCGGGCAAAGAGAGCCGGTTCGACGTTGCCGCCCGAGGCGACGACGATCACGGTGTCTCCCTCGATCTCGTCCTGCCGGTACAGGGCCGAGGCCAGTGCCACGGCTCCGCCGGGTTCCAGAACGATCTTGAGGCGCAGAAAAGCCAAAGCCATGGCGCGCATGGCTTCGGTCTCGGTAACGCTCAGACCCGGGCCGCACAGGCGTTTCAGAATCGGGAAGGTGATCTGACCCGGTTCGGGCGTCAGGATTGCGTCGCAGATATTCCCCGAAGTCCGGTTGTTCCGTTCGATCCCGCCCGAGACCAACGAACGTTTCACGTCGTCAAAGCCTTCGGGCTCGCAGGTTCTGGCGCGCAGGCCGGGCGCGTGGCCCTCCAGCGCCAAGGCGATCCCGGAGGTCAATCCGCCACCGCCACAACAAACCAGAACGTCGGCCATATGAACGCCGAAATCAGCGACTTGTTCGGCAACCTCCAACCCGACGGTGCCCTGACCTGCGATTACCTGTGGGTCGTCATAGGGGCGAATCAAGGTCAGGCCGCGCTCATTCGACAATGCCGCGCCGATATCCTCGCGGCTTTCGGTTTCCCTGTCATACAAAACGACTTCGGCCCCCAGTGCGCGCGTGTTTTCGATCTTCAGTTGCGGCGCATCCGACGGCATGACGATGACCGATGCGATTCCGTGTTTTGTCGCCGCCATCGCTACGCCCTGCGCGTGATTACCCGAAGAATAGGCGATGACTCCGCGTTGCCGCATGTTCGGGTCCAGCGCCGAAATCGCAGACCATGCCCCGCGGAACTTGAAGCTGCCGGTGTGTTGCAGGCATTCCGGTTTGACCAGCACCCTGCGCCCGGCAATGTCATCAAGGAAAGGAGAGCTTAGAAATGGGGTTCGCCTTGCATGGCCTTGCAGCCGTTTGGCGGCGGCTTTTATCAGGGGCAGGGTACTCATGCGGCCTCCAGGATATTGCGAATGACTGCGAGGGACTGCGGTTCGTCCAGGAACGGAACATGGCCCCGATCAGGGACTTCTTCCGCGACGAGGGCAGGATGACGCTTGCGCATTTCCGCCAGCGTGCCCGGGCTGAGTACGTCGGAGTTCATGCCCCGGATAACACCAGTAGGGATGGTGCGCAACGCGTCGAACAGGGGCCATAGGTCGGGTGGTGGTCCGGCCGCGGCCTGTTCCAACAGGGCCTGCCGCAAGTTTACATCATAGCTCAGGGCCAGTCCTGTGGGCGTTTCAAGATATTGGTTTTCTGCCTGCTTTCGCCAAATCGAAAGGGGGACACCGGGGAATTGCGGTTCCATCGAGTCTTTCAGAACCTGCGCGGCATCTTCAAAAGTCTGGAATGTGGGTGGCTTGCCGACATACTCGAAAATCCGGGCAATCCCTGTCGGCTCCACAATCGGGCCCACATCGTTCAAGATTACGCCTGCCAGCCGGTCCTGGTGACAGTCAGCCAGCACCATCGCGATCAGACCGCCTCGAGACGTGCCCAGCACGGTGACTTTGCCAAGTCCCAGATGATCAAGAAGCTCGATGACATCCTGACCCTCTCGATTGACGTTGTAATTCATATAGTTCGGGTCATGGTCCGATTGCCCCCGGCCACGATAGTCGATCGCAATCAGACGCAGGTCGGGTACGTGCGGGGCGAGGAATGTGAAATCCCGGCTGGATCTGGTCAGACCGGCAAGGCAAACCAGTGGTTTACCTTTGCCGTTGTCCTCAAAGTAGATTTTTTTTCCGTCGCTTGAGGTGAAGTGCGCCATCAGGCTCCTGCCAGTTGGGGAATCGTGGTCAGGTCGGACAGTACATGTGCGGGCCGCCACGGCAAGCGGTCCATTGGTTCGGCAGCGCGGTTGACCCATGCAGTGACAAATCCGAATCCGCTGGCCGCAGCCGCATCCCAGCCGTTCGAGCTGACAAAAAGAACTTCGCCGCGGGCGCAAGCAAAGCGCTTGGTCACCAGTTCATAGACGCGGGCATCGGGCTTGAAGATGCCCACGCTTTCCACCGACAGCACATCATCCAGCACGTCGCCGATGCCTGCCGATTGCACCGCACCATCCAGCATCGCAGGCGAGCCGTTGGACAGGATTGCCGTTTGCATCCCAGCGTCCTTCAATGCCCCCAACATTGCGGGAACTTCGGGAAAGGCCTGCAGTTCCCAATAGAGATCGAGCAACCGCTGGCGAAGCCCGCCTTCTCCGTCCAGCCCGACCGCTTCGAGCGCCCAGTCAAGACCGTCCTGTGTCACCTCCCAGAAATCGGTATGGGCGCCGGTCACCGCCCTCAGCCAGGAGTACTGCAACTGCTTCAATCGCCAGAAATTGGCCAACTCCGGCCATTTGCCACTGAGCTGGGTATGCTCGGGCTCGGCTGCGGCCAGACGCGCGGCGGCTGCGACGTCGAACAGTGTTCCGTAGGCGTCAAAGACGCAGGTGGTGATTGGCATGTGCTCCTCCCTCTTCGCGGGCAGGTTCGCACAGGAATTCAGCGCGCGAAAGAGGGGCGGGTTTACAATGGTGTGACAGACATTAGGGTGGGCCGTTCAACCAAAACCCAACCGATCGGAGACCTCATGACCGAAATCAAGCAAGGCGACACGGTGCGCATTCACTATACCGGTACCCTGCTGGACGGGAGCACATTCGACAGTTCCGAAGGCCGCGACCCGCTGCAATTCGAAGTGGGGTCGGGACAGATCATCGTTGGGCTGGACAATGCCTTGCCGGGCATGACTGTCGGTGAAAGGAAAAAGGTCGAGGTGACCTGTGTCGAAGCCTATGGCCCGATCAATCCGGCGATGCGGCAGTCCATCCCGCGCGAAGGCATTCCCGACGATATACCGCTCGACATCGGCACACAGTTGCAGATGCAGACGCCCGATGGTCAGGCCCTTCCGGTAACGGTGGTCGAAGTTGACGATGCCACCGTGACACTGGATGCGAACCACCCCTTGGCGGGGCAGGACCTGATCTTTGATATCGAGGTCGTGTCGATCAATTGAACCGAAATGACGGCTGGGCCCGCGAATGCGCCTGACCTGGCCTGTTTGGCAGGCGTACTACCTGGTGGCGATCGTGAGGCCCATCATCGCCTGTGTCTGGGGCTGCGACAAGATCACCAGCGCCGCAAGCGAGAAACACAGGCTCACCAACAACAAGCGTATCAGGTTGCCCGATTGCCTTACTGGCGGTTCCGGCTTTCTCAGCGCCTTTTCGCGTTGCGCGGCGGCGGAGAGGATCATGTCAATTTTGCTCATGCCCGAATTCCTGCGCGCCAAGTGTGGTCAAAACTTGGCAAGCGCAGGGAAAGTTCGGGTCACATGAAGTCGGGTTGAGGCATTCCCAGGACGTGGAAACCGCCATCGACACGGATAATCTCACCCGAGGTGCAGGCGCCGGCATCGGACGTCAGATAAACAGCAGTACCGCCAACGGCTTCGAGCGTTGCATTCGAACGCATCGGCGCATTCTGGTCGCAGAATTTGTAGGTTTTGCGCGCGCCACCGATGGCCGCGCCGGCCAGAGTTTTCATCGGACCAGGCGAGATAGCATTGACGCGGATACCGTCAGGTCCGAGATCGTTGGCGAGATAGCGGGTCGCCGATTCCAGCGCGGCCTTGGCCACACCCATGACGTTATAGTTCGGAACCACCCGGTTCGAACCTTGATAGGTCAGCGTCAGCAGCGAGCCGCCATTTTCTTTCATCAGCGGATAGGCGCGGCGCGCCACCTCGATGAAGGAATAGGCCGATACATCCATCGAATGCTTGAAATTGGCCCGTGTAGTGTTCAGAAACCGCCCCGTCAATTCCGACTTGTCGGAATAGGCTATGGCGTGAACAACAAAGTCGACGGTGGGCCAACGGTTGGCCAGTTCGTCAAAGGCGCGGTCTAGCGACTCGTCATCGGTGACATCGGCGTCGACCATGAAATCACTGCCGACGCTTTGCGCAAGCGGTTCCAACCGCTTGCCGAAAGCTTCGCCCTGATAGGTGAATGCCAGTTCGGCACCGGCCTCGTGCATGGCCTTGGCGATGCCCCACGCGATGGAGCGGTCGTTGGCCACGCCCATGATCAGGCCGCGTTTGCCTTTGAGAAGATCCGACATTTCACTCATCCATTATACTTGGACAGAATCATGGACCCGTTTGTGCCGCCAAAGCCGAAGCTGTTGGTCATGACACTGTCCAGTCCTGCGTTTTCAACGACTTGCGTCGCAATTTCGCCGGGCAGAATGCCCTCGGCCAGGGTATCGACGTTGATCGAAGGGGTAATGAAGTCGTTGTCCAGCATCAGCAGGCAGAAGATCGCCTCGAGCGCGCCCGCCGCGCCTTGTGCATGGCCGGTCATCGACTTGGTCGATGAAATCGGCGGCACGTTGCCCTCGCCGAAAATTCGGCGTACTGCTTCGACCTCGCCCACGTCGCCAACCGGGGTCGAGGTGCCGTGTGCGTTGATATAGCTGACCTTGCGCCCCTCGGGCACGGTCTGCAGCGCCAGGCGCATCGCGCGTTCGCCGCCTTCGCCCGATGGGGCCACCATGTCATGACCGTCCGAAGTGGCGGCAAATCCGGTCACTTCGGCATAGATCCTGGCGCCGCGTGCCTTGGCGTGTTCCAGTTCTTCCAGAACCACGATCCCGCCACCACCCGAGATCACGAACCCGTCGCGGTCCTGATCGAAAGCGCGTGAGGCGCGTGCGGGGGTGTCGTTGTATTTTGACGACATCGCGCCCATCGCGTCAAACAGGCAGCTGAGCGTCCAGTCCAGTTCCTCGCCGCCACCCGCGAACATCACATCCTGCTTGCCCATCATGATCTGTTCAGCAGCGTTTCCGATGCAGTGCAGCGAAGTGGAGCAGGCCGAAGTGATCGAATAGTTGATGCCCTTGATCCTGTAGGCTGTCGCCAGGTTGGCCGAGATGGTCGAGCACATGCACTTTGGCACCGCAAACGGGCCGATACGCTTTGTCGCACCCGATTTCAGCACAGTCTGATGTGCGGTCAGCATTGCACTGGTCGAAGGACCGCCCGACCCGGCCACCAGCCCGGTGCGGGGGGTTACTACCTGATCATCGGTCAGACCGGAATCGGCAATGGCCTGACCCATCGCGATGTGGGCGTAGGCCGCGCCCGGGCCCATGAACCTGAGTGCGCGCTTGTCCACGTGTTCAGCCACATCGATTTTGAGCGTTCCAGCTACCTGACTGCGAAAGCCGTGCTCGACCATCTGTTCGTTGGCCTCGATGCCGGACCTGCCCGCTTTCAGCGATGAAAGCACTTCCTCGGCATTGTTCCCGATCGAGGAAACGATCCCCAATCCGGTGACGACGACGCGACGCATAAGCGTACTCCTGTGTTCCGTTCTCTGTTGCCTGGTCTTCAGCTGGGGTCAGCTTTCGGACAATGCAACCTTCATGTCCTTGACTTGATAAATCAATTCCCCATCTGCTTCGACCCGGCCATCCGCCACACCCATGGTCAGGCGGCGGGTCTGAACGGCCTTGGTGAAATCGACGTAGTAGGTCAGCTTCTTGCGGTCGGGGCGCACCATACCGGTCAACTTGATTTCGCCTGTGCCGATAGCATAGCCGCGCCCCTGCCAACCACGCCAGCCGAGGTTGAATCCGGTCAGTTGCCACAGCCCATCCAGACCAAGGCAGCCAGGCATGATTGGGTTGCCCGGAAAATGGCAGTCAAAGAACCAAAGATCCGGCGTGATATCGAATTCGGCCACCACATGCCCCTTGCCATGTGCGCCACCATCCGCCGAAATGTCGGTGATCCGGTCCATCATGAGCATTGGAGGTTCGGGCAACTGTGCGTTGCCTGGGCCGAAAAGTTCGCCGCGCGCGCACTTCAGCAGATCGTCTTTGTCAAAGCTGCTCGGGAATTGGGCCATTCTGCCGCCTCTCCTGCCAGAGTCTGTTGGTCACATCTGGCCTCCTCTAACACCCGTGTGCAAGGTCCTGCAAGAGCGGGTGCGCCGCAAGTTTCAAGCGAATGGCCCTGTTTGCGAATGAATTTCATTTGAAATTTCATCTGGGCACGACTTATATATATTGTCAAACGCATGCAGGTATCGACATCATGACGCCAGACAGTCTGGAAAACGCCACGCAGTGGTTGGCCAAGGCCGGTCTCAGACCGACGCGGCAGCGCGTTGCGCTGGCCGAGCTTCTGGTAGGTGACGGTAAACACCGGCACGTCACGGCGGAAAGTCTGTTCGAGGCGGCAAAGTCCAACAGTGCTGCCGTTTCTCTGGCCACCGTGTATAACACACTGCGCGCCTTTTGCGATGCAGGTGTGCTACAGGAAATCACGGTGGACGGATCGAAAAGCTATTTCGACACCAATACCCATGACCATCCCCATTTTTTTTGGGAGGATGAGGGGCGTCTGTCCGACGCTCCGTCGGATCAGCTGGTGATCCAGCGCTTGCCAAATGCACCCGAAGGGGTTGAAATTGCTTCCGTGGATGTGGTCATCCGCCTGCGCCGCAAGGCCTGATCAATTCTTTTCGAACAGAACGGCCAACACCCGTTGGGCCGCGTCAAACAGCGGGTCGGCCGGGCCGATGCCATGCCGAGCGATTACGACGGATTCGCGGGCTTCGGGATCGCGGACAGGCCGGCTTGCAATGGGAAGCCCGTCATAGCTCAGGGCGCCAACGGGGTTGGCGTAACTGATGCCGACACCCTCGCCATGCGCGGCGAGGCTGCGAAGGATTTCCAGTGAAGTTGCCCGATGCGCCACATGCGGCGACAGGCCCTTGCGTCTGAACAGTTCCAGAACATATTGCGCGGAAAGTCCCTCTTCGGACAGGATCAGCGGAAATTCGGCCAGCCGGTCCAAGGTCACGACCTCATGTGTCGCAAGCGGATGATCGGGTGGTATCAGCGCGTTGGGGCGGCAGACATACAGCAACCGCCGCGAGAATCCGGCATCCATTCCCAGATCATAGGTCAACGCGATATCTATCTGCCCCTTGAGCAATGCCGCGAGCAGGGCTTCGAAGCCATCGGCCCGATAGGTCACTTCGACATCCGGCAACTCAGAGCGCAGACGGCGGATGGCAGGGGCCAGAAGGAACGGAGCAAGGTCGACGAAACACCCTAGCCGAAGCCGTTTTGCGGGTATTGGAGGATGGGACGGGTCTTGCAACCGGGCGGCGCGGTCAAGCAGGCTTTTTGCGCCTTCGATAAAGGTCCGCCCTTGCGGGGTTACGGCCATGGCCGAACCGCGTTTTCGGATGAACAAGGGATAACCCAGATGTTGTTCGATTCTGGCCAGGGCGGCGGACAAGGCAGGTTGCGACACATTGAGATGCTCGGCCGCTGCGGTAAGGCTGCCGTGGTGGCCGATGGCGCAGACATATTCGTACTGGCGGAGTGAAATAAATAACATGAGATTATTTATTAGTTTCGAAGATATGATTTGAACAGAGGTTCGGGACCTGCACATATCTTGGCAAACACGGATTTACGGAGGATCCCTTGCCTCACCCATTGGTTACACAGGACATGATCGACACCTTTCAGCGGGACGGTGTCGTCTTTGTGCCCGGATTGTTTGCCGATCAGGTCGATACCTTGCGCGCAGGGGTCGAGGCGAACATGTCGAACCCAGGACCGTATGCATCGGAAAACAAGAAAGAAGGCCAAACCGGCAGGTTCTTTGACGACTACTGCAACTGGGACCGAATCCCACAGTTTCGCGAGGTGATCGAAACCTCACCCGTGGCCGAAGTCGCAGCGGATTTGATGGCATCCGAATCGGTGCAGATGTTCCACGACCATGTGCTGGTGAAAGAGCCCGGCACCTCGATGGCGACGCCATGGCATCAGGACGGGCCGTATTATTTCGTTGACGGACGGCAAACCATCAGTTTCTGGTCACCGCTCGATCCGGTGAAAGAGGCGACGCTGCGCTGTGTCGCAGGGTCCCACCTGTGGGAAAAGGAAGTGCTGCCGACGCGCTGGGTTTCGGAAGAGGGTTTTTTCCCTGACGAAGGTCAGTACATGCCGATCCCCGATCCCGAGGCTGAAGGTATGAAGATTGTCGAGTTTGAAATGCAACCCGGGGATGCGGTGGCGTTCAACTATCGCGTGCTGCATGGCGCGCGCGGTAATACTTCGGCGTCACGCCGCCGGGCATTTTCCCTGCGCCTGGTCGGAGACGATGCGCGTTACGTCGAGCGCCCGGGCCGAACATCGCCACCCTATCCGGGCCATGACATGCAACCGGGCCAGCGTTTGCGCGAGGACTGGTTTCCGGTTCTGTTCAGGCGCTGAGTTTGGGGTGTTCTCGGCGCGGAGGCTGGACCGCGTTTTAGAACCACTGCCCCGGTTCAATCAGGCCAAGATCGAGCAACTGGCCCGAGGACCATTCGAACGGTACGGAATTGCGCCATTTGAAGGTGTTGATCCGCGCCGCTGACACCGGATTGCGTTTCAGCGCCTTTGCAGCGCGAAAGGAACAGATAGCTGCAGTCAGATTATGATGCCACGGGCAGGAATAGGTGTTGTATTCAGGATCATTGAACGTGTGGTTCGAAAACAGCTCTAGCCCGGGCTTGGATCTAAAAAGTGCGATGCGATCCATTCTCCGGCTTTCCTTTGGTATGAACTCGTCAAACCGCCAGCGCAGCCCGCCGGAAAAGTCGAGTTGCCGTTCAAGCGGGTCATCGGTTGTTGGGTCTATGCGCACTTCGGCAAAGTACCCCGATTTGTCGAGCATCGCAGTTGCGGGCGAAACCGCCGAGGGGCAAGTGTTCAGGTCTTCGGCGTACAGGTCGATCACGTAGGTCAGCATCGCGCTGCGGCGTTCCTCGGCGTGAAAAGACAGCATCTCGCCCACGCTGCGCGTTTCGCAGAACGGAAAGAACAGGTATTCGGCGTTGTAGCCGTAGTACATCCAGACATTGGGCAACGCGGCGACGATCCGGTTGACCGCCGCAAAGACCAAATGTCTGGGCCTACAAGTATAGGTGATCCGGTGCACCTGGTCGCCGAGATCCGTCGGCAGTTCGAAGTCATCCGGCATCAATGCGATCACCGTTTTGAACCCGAGATTCAAATGATGCAGCAATGTTCCTGCTATCTCGACGGCGTCTTCGGCAAAGATCATCGCCACCGGTCCTTTGACTGGCGATTTCGCGACCGAGTTCAGAAAACTGTCGAGTGATGGATACTGCATGCGATGTACTTGTCCTGCTCTGCTGGCATTTGCCGTCAAACTCGGGTAAATGCGCGCGCATTGCAAGCCGCGTCCGTTCCGTATAGACGGCGCCGATCCAGCGAAATCAAAGGCACGTTTCATGTCCGAACCGAAAAAGCTCTTCATCAAGACCTACGGGTGTCAGATGAACGTTTATGACAGCGAGCGCATGGCCGAGGCGCTGGGCGGGCAAGGTTATGTCGAGACGCAAAGCCCGGATGATGCGGACATGATCCTGCTCAACACCTGCCATATCCGGGAAAAGGCTGCGGAGAAGGTCTATTCCGAGCTTGGCCGATTCAAGGGACTCAAAGCGGAAAAACCCGATCTCAAGATCGGAGTCGCAGGCTGCGTCGCGCAGGCCGAAGGCGAAGAGATCATGCGCCGCCAGCCTCTTGTCGATCTGGTGGTCGGCCCGCAAAGCTATCACCGTCTGCCCGAGATGGAGGCGAAAACGCGCGAAGGCCAAAAGGCGCTGGACACGGATTTCCCGGAAGAGGACAAATTCGAAAAGCTGAAGAACCGTCCCAAGGCCAAGCGCGGCCCGACGGCGTTTCTGACCGTTCAGGAAGGCTGCGACAAGTTCTGCGCCTTTTGTGTGGTACCCTATACTCGCGGGGCCGAGGTCAGCCGGCCTGCGGATCGTATTCTGCTTGAGGCTCGCGAACTGGTGGAGCGGGGCGTGCGCGAAATCACGTTGCTGGGTCAGAACGTGAACGCCTATCACGGGGCCGGTCAGAACGGCGATATGACGCTTGCCGGGTTGATCTGGGAGTTGAACAAGGTCGACGGACTGGAACGCATCCGGTTTACCACATCGCACCCCAACGACATGAGCGACGATCTGATCGAAGCGCACGCTACCTGCGACAAGCTGATGCCCTATCTGCACCTGCCGGTGCAGTCCGGCTCGGACAAGATTCTGAAGCGGATGAACCGCAGCCATACGGCGGAAAGCTATTTGCGACTGATTGAGCGTATTCGTGCCGCACGCCCCGATATTCTGATGTCGGGTGATTTCATTGTCGGTTTTCCGGAAGAGACCGAAGAGGATTTCCAGGCCACGCTCGATCTGGTCGAAGAGGTAAAGTACGGTTATGCCTATTCGTTCAAGTATTCCACACGACCGGGTACACCGGCGGCGGAACGGCCACAGGTTCCGGGAAAGGAAGCCGATGACCGGCTGCAACGGCTTCAAGCACTGATTACCAAGCATCAGCGCAGCGTGCAGGACAGCATGGTCGGGCGTGACGTGCATGTGTTGTTTGAAAAGCCCGGGCGGCTCGACGGACAGATGGTCGGAAAATCAGAGTATCTGCATGCGGTCCACGTAAATCGGGCTGATGTAGTTCCTGGTGATCTGCGTCGTGTGCGCATCACGTCCTCCGGTTCCAACTCTCTCGCCGGAGAGTTGACATAATCTTGAGGGGAAAAGCCGAAAAATAGCCAGATTTGGGGTGCTATTGGCATTTCGATAACAAAGATTCACTTTGCCGAAACCTGTTTCTGGTTTAGGTCATCGAAATCGCACCATCTGGGCAACGGTGCGAATGGTCTTTGGGGCCGGATAGTTTGTGAGGCTCCGTAAGGAGTTGGTACGAGGAGGGAGCAGAATTTGAAACGCTTGAACGGACTGTTGTCCCTAAAAGGGTGGGCACTTTCGCTGGTGTTCGGCATTGGGGCATTGAACGGAGTCCCGGTAGTCGCTGGGAATACTGAGGCTCCTTTTGTAGAACCAGAGGTCATCGAGCCAGCCAAGCGCCATGCCGATTGGCGCGGTTTTTATGCCGGGGGAACGCTGGGGTACGCATTCGGAGGCTCGGATGACGTGGGGCAGCGCGCTCCGAACGGCGATCTGGTGGCGAGCGTGGGCGAACTGAAGCCGGGTGGGTTTAATTATGGCCTCAGGCTCGGGTGGCGAAACAACATCGCATTTCGCAGCCGGTATTATGTTTACGGGGTCGAGTTGGGCTATGAGGCGGGCAGCATCGACGATGATCTGACCACAAACACGCATCAGGCATCAGTCGATGTCAAAAACGTACTGTCCCTGCGGCTCAAGGGCGGCATCACCAGCGCGTCTGGAAAGATGCAGTATTACGGTATCGTAGGATATGCGAGAGGCGATATCGACTATGCACTGGCGGGGACGGCTGGCGGTGATACGATTGCCGTGTCGGACAACTCCGATTATGACGGCTACACTCTGGGTCTTGGGATGGAACGCATCGTGGCGGAAAAGGTTCGCCTGACGCTGGAGTATGAATTCACGCAATTCGATTCGATGCGACTGATTGATTCTTCAGGATCCTCGACAGTGGCCACGCCGAGTTATGGCAATATCAGAGTCGGTCTGAATTACGCATTCTGAGGCCGATTGCTCGAGACCCGCGATTTGAATAAATCGCGGGCTTGTTCAGCCGGGGGGCGGCAAATTTGCGTTCTCGTGCAATTTTTTTTCGTCGGTGCTTGCGCAGTTGCGAGCAATCTGACTACGCTCAAATCAAATGCCAAAACAGGAGAACCTATTGGCCATTGGTGCCCTTACCCCACCGCAAGATGACATGCCCCCGCACGAGGTGCTTGTTGAATTTCCAGACAACAGATTGTTGATTGACCTGTGCGGTGAATATGACCGCAACCTGGCCGAGATCGAGCGAAAACTGTCGATCCAAATCCTTCGCCGCGGGAACCAGCTTGCCATCATGGGCGAGGAAGAAGCTCAGAAGCGGGCGGTGGAAGTGCTGGAGGCGCTTTATGACCGGCTGCAGGCCGGTCGATCTGTCGAAGCGGCGGATATAGACCGTGAACTGCGCATGGGCGGGTCCGAGACCGGAACTGGCGTTCGCGATGGCGATCAGCTTGAAATGTTCAAGGGCGGCACGGTCGAAATCAAGACTCGAAAGAAGCTGGTTGAGCCGCGCACAGATGCGCAAAAGGCTTATGTGCAATCGCTGTTCAACAACGAACTGGCCTTTGGTATTGGCCCGGCGGGGACGGGTAAGACCTATCTGGCCGTGGCTGTCGGCGTGTCGATGTTCATCGGCGGCCATGTTGACCGTATCATCCTCAGCCGTCCCGCCGTCGAGGCGGGGGAGAAGCTGGGATATCTGCCCGGCGACATGAAGGACAAGGTCGACCCCTACATGCAGCCGCTCTATGACGCGCTGAACGACTTTTTGCCTGGCAAGCAGCTCGCCAAGTTGATCGAAGAAAAACGTATAGAAATTGCACCGCTGGCTTTCATGCGCGGTCGTACGCTTTCGAACGCCTTTGTGGTTTTGGACGAGGCGCAGAATGCCACGACCATGCAGATGAAGATGTTCCTGACCCGCTTGGGCGAAGGAAGCCGCATGGTCATTACCGGCGACCGGTCTCAGGTCGACCTGCCGCGTGGGGTACCATCGGGGTTGGCAGATGCGGAACGATTGCTGAAAATCATTCCTAAAATCGGATTCAACTATTTTACCTCCAAGGATGTTGTGCGTCATCCGCTTGTCGCCGCCATTATTGAGGCTTATGAGGCCGACGCCGGGCGAACGACCTCATCCTGATCGGGCAAGGTTTGGCTGGGCCGAAAATGAGGGCATGTGCTGCCAAGGGGGCAGGTTTGACGATCGAAGTCACATTGGAAGACCCGCGTTGGGACAATCTCGTGGCTGTCGGCAGCCGCGCCGTCTCGGCTGTTCTGGCGCATCGGGGGCTTGATCCGGAGATTTGCGAAGTCAGCCTGCTGGGATGTGACGACGTCCGGATCCAGGAACTCAACGCCGAATTCCGCGACAAGCCAAGTGCGACTAATGTTCTGAGCTGGCCGGCCGCGGAACTGGCTGCCGAGACGCCCGGGGCGGAGCCCGCTGAACCCAGCCCCGACTTTGGTGGCGACATCGCGCTGGGCGATATCGCTATTTCGTACGATACCTGCGCACGCGAGGCGCAGGATGCTGGAAAATCGTTTGAGGATCACGTAACCCATCTGGTGGTACATGGCGTGCTCCATCTTCTGGGATACGACCATGTCCGTGACCCTGATGCCACCTTGATGGAAGGTCTTGAAATCGAAATACTTGGCAAAATGGGCTTGGATAACCCATATACTGGGTAATTAAGGGCTTTGCGGTCCGGTTAATTGGAACGAGAAAATGGGCGATACAGACGGCGGTTCTATGGCGGCGCAAGGCGCGCAATCCGGGAACGGCGACGACATGAGCGAAGAGAAACAGGGGTTTTTGTCCCGCATTATTGATGTGTTCTCTTCCGGCGAAAATATCAGTGACCCCCAAATGAACGGGCAGGCCGCATCAAACTCGCAACCTCGCGGAATGATCAATCTTCGCCGTATGCGGGTCGAGGATGTTGCGATTCCGACTGCGGAAATCGTTTCGGTGCCCAGCACCATCCCGAAAGACGAACTGGTGCAGGTTTTCCGCGACAGCGGTATGACTCGGATACCGGTCTATGAGGGCACGTTGGATACTCCACTTGGGTTCATTCACCTCAAAGATTTTGCCCTGACCCACGGATTCAACGGCGATACGGTCGATTTCGATCTGGCTACGATGCTTCGCCAGTTGCTATTTGTGCCGCCTTCGATGCCAATCGGAGTTCTGTTGACCAAAATGCAGACGGAACGGCGGCACATGGCACTGGTGATCGACGAATACGGCGGCGTCGACGGGCTAGTCACCATCGAGGATCTGATCGAGCAAGTGGTGGGCGAAATTGCTGACGAACACGATGCCGACGAAGATCAACTTTGGTTGCAGGAAAAACCGGGCTGCTATGTCGTTCAGGCCAAGGTTCCGCTTGAGGATTTCGAGGCTGAAATCGGGCGTTCCCTGACCAGTCACGAAGATGTGGACGAAGAAGAAATAGACACACTTGGCGGGCTCGTATTCATGTTGTCCGGCCGGGTCCCGGCGCGGGGCGAGGTGGTCATTCACCCGGAAGGTCCGGAATTCGAGGTGCTTGAGGCCGATCCGCGCAGGATAAAACGACTGCGTGTGATGCTGCCGGACCGCGCCGCATGATCCAAATCGTTCGCTGGCCAATCTGGCTGCGCTATCTGCTGGCCGCCCTCCTCGGGGCGGTCGCTGCGTATGGGCTGGCGCCTTTCGGGTTTTGGGCCGCGACGCTGATGTCGCTTGTAGCCACCTCGGCGCTCTTTTTGTCCGCACGGTCCAAGTGGCAGGCCGCGTTGCTAGGGTGGTTTTATGCCAGCGGTTATTTTGCCCATGCTCTCTTGTGGATCGTCGAGCCGTTCCTGGTGGATGCTGAACGCTATGCCTGGATGGCTCCGTTTGCCTTAATCTTCATGGCGGGCGGCATGGCTTTGTTCTGGGCACCTGCTTTCTGGTTTGCAATGCGTCCGGGCTGGTCCGTGCCTGGTCGGATCTGGTTGCTGGTGATCTACCTGTCGGTCGGAGAGTTCGTGCGCGGCTATTTGTTTACCGGGTTTCCCTGGGCAGGGTTGGCACAGGTCTGGGTGGATACACCGGTTGCTCAACTTTTGTCCATTGTCGGCCCTTATGGGCTGGGCGCGCTTACATTTGCGGTCACGCTGCCATTGGCACTCCTATTCAAACCGGGCTTTTCCTTTCGCTGCTTGTTTTTTCGCGTGATACCGCTTTTCGCCTTTGTAGTAGTTGCTTTCGTTCACGCGGGAACCCGACCCGAGGTCGTCGCGACGGGTCAGACGGTGCGCATCAATCAACCCAACGCGCCGCAGCATCAGAAATGGGATCCCAACTACGCCCCCATATTCTTCAATCGTCAGATCGAGTTTACGGCCGCTGATCCAAAGCCGGATTTGGTCGTTTGGCCCGAAACCTCGGTTCCGGTCTGGCTGGAAAACGCCGAACCCACCTTGCAGCTTATCGCGGATACAGCAAGAGGTGTTCCGGTTGTTCTGGGCATACAGCGAAGCAAAGACCTGCGTATCTATAACTCAATGGTCGTTGTTGACGAAACCGGCGTTTTGACCGGTGTTTATGACAAGCATCATCTGGTTCCATTTGGCGAATACGTGCCTTTTGGCGATCTGCTGGCGCAAGTCGGGATCTATGGATTCGCCGCCACGACGGGCCAGGGGTTCAGCTCTGGGCCGGGGGCTGCACTATTGTCGCTGGGAACACTCGGATCCGCCTTGCCGCTGATCTGTTACGAGGCGGTGTTCCCGCAGGACGTTCTTGCCGCGCCGGAGCGTCCCGCGCTCCTTTTGCAGATAACCAATGACGCGTGGTTCGGAACTCGGTCGGGTCCACATCAGCATTTGGCGCAAGCAAGGATGCGTGCGATCGAGCAGGGTTTGCCAATGGTCAGATCGGCAAACACGGGCATCTCCGCAATGATTGACCCTTTGGGGAAGGTAACAGGTTCTTTGCCCCTGGGCGTTGAAGGATATTTCGACGAAGGACTGGCGGTTGCCTTGGCCCCGACATTCTACTCCCGTTTCGGGAACAGTGTATTCTTTATTCTTTGTCTTGCGCTATTCGCGTTGATTTATCGACGCGAAAGGTCGCGCATGTGCAAAACCGATTGACCACGCAGTCATCGGCGCTTATCTGATGCAGGTCTGTTACAACGGCTTCCTGGCGTGACAGAGTTATTGTCTTAATGGAGCACCTTTATGTCCCGACAGAACTACACATTTACTTCGGAATCGGTTTCCGAAGGGCATCCCGACAAGGTCTGTGACCGCATTTCGGATGCCGTACTTGATGCATTCTTGAACGAAGAACCCGAAGCGCGCGTGGCGTGCGAAACCTTTGCCACCACGAACCGGGTGGTTATCGGCGGCGAGGTCGGTCTGTCGGATCAGGAAAAGCTACATGACTATATGGGCCGCATCGACGATATCGCGCGCGCCTGTATCAAGGATATCGGCTATGAGCAGGATAAGTTCCATTGGAACACCTGCGAAATCACCAACCTGCTGCATGAACAGTCGGCGCATATTGCGCAGGGTGTGAATGCCTCGGACAACAAAGATGAGGGCGCGGGCGATCAAGGCATCATGTTTGGCTTTGCGACCAACGAAACTTCGGCGCTGATGCCGGCACCCATCCAGTATTCGCACGCGATCCTGCGACGGCTGGCCGAAGTGCGCAAGAACGGTACCGAGCCGGCCCTGGGGCCTGATGCCAAATCTCAGCTTTCGGTTGTCTATCGCGACGGCAAACCGGTCGGGATCAGTTCGCTTGTGCTTTCCACCCAGCACCTTGACGAGTCGCTGACGTCGGATGATATTCGCGACATCGTCGAACCCTATATCACCGAAATCCTTCCTGAAGGTTGGCTGAACGGCAAGACCGCATGGCATGTCAATCCGACAGGAAAGTTCGTCATTGGCGGGCCGGATGGCGACGCGGGCCTGACCGGGCGCAAGATCATAGTTGACACCTATGGCGGCGCGGCTCCGCATGGGGGCGGCGCATTCTCCGGTAAGGATCCGACCAAGGTCGACCGGTCGGCAGCCTATGCAGCACGCTATCTGGCCAAGAACGTGGTTGCCGCCGGCATGGCCGAACGCTGCACAATCCAGCTCAGCTATGCCATCGGCGTCAGCAAGCCGCTGTCGATATACGCCGAAACCTACGGCACTGGCGAAGTCGCGCCCGAAGCCATCGAAAAGGCGATCGATCAGGTCATGGACCTGACCCCGCGCGGAATCCGCCAGCACCTGGGCCTGAACCGGCCCATCTATCAGCGCACCGCGGCCTACGGTCACTTTGGCCGCGAACCAGAGGCTGATGGTGGGTTCAGTTGGGAGCGCACCGATCTGGTGGACGCGCTGACAAAGGCCGTCTGAGCCACCGCACGACAATCAGCGCCCCAACAATGGGGCGCTCTTCAGTTCGATACAAATAATGCGGGGGGCGGGTCTGTCTGGCACTGTATCCCGTCCTTGCATCACGATCAGCGCCACAGTATGGCCCGCGACATGAGCACTGACCATCCCCAACGCCCCCGACGCAATTTCTATGGGCGCTTCAAGGGCAAGACCCTGAAGCCCAGCCAGAAGACCTATCTGAACGAGGATCTGTCCCCGCTCTCGCCCGGCGCGGTGGATTGGGACAGCAATCCCGAACGCTTGCCGCTGGATCTGGATGCCCTGTTTGGCGGCAAACCGGTATGGCTTGAGGTGGGATTTGGCGGTGGCGAGCATCTGGTGCATCAGGCAGAACAGAACCCGGATATCGGTATCATTGGCGCAGAGCCTTTCATCAATGGCGTCGCCATGCTGTTGGGCAAGATCCGTCGTGCGGATGTGTCAAACCTGGCAGTGCATCCCGGCGATGCACGAGACCTGTTCGACGTTTTGCCGAATCAAAGCCTTTCCCGCGCCTTCCTGCTTTATCCCGACCCCTGGCCCAAGAAGCGTCATCACCGCCGCCGGTTCGTTACGCCCGAGCACCTCGAGCCGCTGGCACGTGTGATGAAACCCGGCGCGATCTTCCGGGTCGCGACCGACATTCCAGACTATGTGCGTCAGACATTGGAAGAAGTGCCTAAGGCCGGATTTGAGTGGCTGGCGGAACGACCCGAGGATTGGCGCAAGCCATGGGGCGACTGGATTTCCACCCGGTACGAGCAAAAGGCGCTGCGCGAGGGGCGAGTGCCGCACTACCTGACCTTCCGACGCAAAGGGTGATTGTCGCTGGACCCGGTGACATCAATTCGCTAATCCGCAGGGAATGATAGCGCAAAAGGAGCACCCATGTCCGGACACGGCACGCCCATCCCGATGACCTCGCGTCCCTGCGGTCCGTTGACCGGTACCGCCGAGGTGCCTGGCGACAAGTCGATTTCGCACCGGTCGCTGATCCTGGGCGCGATGGCGGTGGGTGAGACAAAGATTTCGGGTCTGCTGGAAGGCGAGGATGTGCTGGACACCGCCAAGGCCATGCGCGCATTCGGGGCCGAGGTGGTCAATCACGGCGGTGGTAACTGGTCGGTGCATGGTGTCGGCGTCGGTGGTTTTGCCGAACCGGATCAGGTGATCGATTGCGGAAATTCCGGCACCGGCGTGCGCCTGATCATGGGCGCGATGGCGACGTGCCCGATCACTGCGACGTTTACCGGCGATGCCAGCCTGAATGGGCGACCGATGGCGCGGGTCACCGACCCGCTGGCGCTGTTCGGAACGCGTGCCGTTGGCCGCGAGGGAGGGCGCTTGCCGATGACCCTCGTCGGGGCCGCTTATCCCGTACCCGTCCGCTATGTGGTTCCGGTGCCGTCGGCTCAGGTCAAATCCGCCGTTTTGCTGGCCGGGCTGAATGCGCCGGGCAAGACGGTCGTGATCGAAAAGGAAGCAACCCGGGACCATTCCGAACGAATGCTGGCTGGCTTCGGGGCCGAGATTACCGTCGAGGACACTGACGAAGGCCGGGTCATCACGCTGACTGGGCGGCCTGAACTGAAACCACAGGTCATCGCGGTACCGCGCGATCCGTCAAGCGCTGCCTTCCCTGTATGCTCCGCACTGATCACACCGGGGTCGGATGTGCTGGTGCCGAATATCGGCCTCAACCCAACCCGCGCCGGTCTTTATTACACATTGCAGGAGATGGGCGCGAACCTGACCTTTGAGAATGAAAGGGAAGAGGGCGGCGAGCCAGTGGCTGATCTGCGCGCGCGCTACTCGCCCGATATGAAAGGCGTCACGGTGCCGCCTGAACGTGCGGCCTCGATGATCGACGAATATCCGGTTTTGTCGGTTGTTGCGGCCAATGCGACCGGGACCACGATGATGGGCGGCGTCAAGGAGCTGCGCGTCAAGGAAAGCGACCGCATCGACGCCATGGCGCGTGGATTGCGAGCCAATGGTGTAACGGTCGAAGAAGGCGACGATTGGTGGACCGTCGAAGGATTGGGCATCGGCGGTGTTCCCGGCGGCAGCACTTGTGAGAGCTTCCTGGATCACCGCATCGCCATGTCCTTCATGGTTCTGGGCATGGGGGCGCAGAACCCCGTCTCGATCGATGACGGCGGGCCGATTGCAACTTCCTTCCCGATTTTCGAACCTTTGATGGCCGATCTGGGCGCCAGGTTGGAACGGGTATGAATTTCAACTGATCTTTCGTTTTGGCCGTTCCATAGCTTCTTCCGGAAATTTTTGGTTATCGCCCCAGAATGTGGCGACTGTGCACCCGGTTTGATTGCGTCGTCGAAATACAAACTCGCGACCTTCATGAAGCAGGACACGCAACCCCATTTTCGAATACCAGCGCATCGCGTGACGCAATTCTGGATCAACCTCTCTAAATTGTCTCATCAGATGCGTCGGGCGAAGAGAGATCAGAATCTCGATGGTCTTGACCCAAAGGAAAACGCGCCAAGGCGGAACGAACGGAGTGTCCAACACCTGATGCTTGTAGTCCCAATTGCGTAGATCGGTTTCTACAACTTTTTTGTCCCTGACGTCTTCGAAAAAAGGTGTCCACCGGTGAGGGGTTGCATAGATGAACATGATTTGATCAGGGTCATACCTCAGTAATTGCCTGAACAATCGCAGGTAGTCTCTATCTCGCTCATCTGCAAAGCCCACGGCAAAGGTGCATAAGCCAATCATGCCGTGAGAACGCAACAGGCGGATCGCCTGCATGTCCTTTTGCGTATTTGCCCCCTTGTTGATCGACAACAAGGTCGCTTCGTCGGTGCTTTCCAGACCCAATAGGAACCGCAAGACACCAGCTTTTTTGTATAACGGCAACAAGTCCCTGTCCCGTACAATATCATCCGCACGAGTGGACCCGATCAACGTAACTTGTACATTCTCGGCGATCAGAGCCTCAAGAAACCTTTTCCATTGCCGGCGGGAAGAGGTCGGATTCTCGTCGGCAAGATTGACCAGTTCGACACCATGTTCACGAGCAAGCCAAGCAATTTCCTTGGCTAATTTTTCTGGATCCCGATGGCGCCACTGGGTCCAGAAACCCCTCTGTCCGCAATAGCTACAAAGATGTGGGCAACCACGCGAGAATTGAAGGATGACCGACCTGCGCCCTCCCCAATATGAGTAATCATCGAAATTGATCAGTTCCCATCCAATTCGGTTCGAGTCCAAATCATTGATCATCGGAGCGGGGCGTGTAGACACGGGCTGATTGGAGTTATCACGAAAGGCGATTCCGGCCACCTGTTCCAGATCAGTTCTCAGTTGGATTGCAGCGATCAAGTTAGAAGTGGTCTCTTCGCCTTCACCACGAACAACAAAGTCGATTTGCGGGCACTCGGATAAGACCGAACGCCAATGATACGTGGGATATACACCGCCATAAACGATGACTAGCCCCGGTTTTTGGCGCTTCAACAGCAGCGAAAGGGTTTTTACAGTCGGATGTGCGGAACTTGACCCGGAATGGCCGATCAGAACGATGTCTGGCTTGGTCTCGAGCGTACGTTCTACGCATTCATCAAAGCCTAATGGGGCAAGATCGCCGTTAATCAACGTGACGTCGTGCCCGCGGTCAATAAGTGGACCGCCAATACACAATAATCCGAACGGGGGCAGGTTTTCCTTGGGAATTCGGCTTCCAATTGCGGTATGGGGCGGGTGAAGAAGTGTAATGCGCAATTTATCAATGCTCTGCTTTTGGTTGAAACTGTTTCACCTCGTTCCAGGACTTTCAATCGGTTTTTTGCTGTCGGAAAGTTCGAACATGAACTATGCCCATGGCAGGTAGAACGGGATAGAAGATGAGCTTTACAATTGCCATCGACGGCCCCGCTGCGGCGGGAAAGGGTACGATCTCCAAGGGTGTTGCGGCACATTACGGGTTCGCGCATCTCGACACCGGGTTGCTGTATCGGGCTGTTGGACGGCGTGTGCTGACCGGTGAAGACGCTGTTGAAGCAGCGCAAACGCTGCGGCCCGAAGACTTGCGGCGCGATGATCTGCGTAGCGCGGATGTGGCCCAGGCGGCATCAAAGGTGGCAGTCATGCCCGAAGTGCGCGCAGCTTTGGTCGAATTTCAACGACACTTTTCCCGCCAAGAGGGTGGCGCCGTTCTGGATGGGCGCGACATTGGGACGGTTATCTGCCCGGGAGCTGACGTAAAGCTCTTCGTCACCGCCAGCCCCGAGGTGCGCGCCGAGCGTCGGTATATCGAGCTAACCGCGAAAGGCGAAAATATCACTCGCGAACAGGTGCTTGCGGATGTCAGGGAACGTGATGCGCGGGACATGGGGCGCAGCGAAGCGCCGATGAAACCCGCTGATGATGCCGTGCTGCTGGACACATCCGAGTTGAGCATCGAAGAGGCTCTGGAGCGCGCCATTGCGGTGATCGACAAAAAGATGCCCGCGAAAACCTAGGCTTTCGCGGGCAATTGCCGGAGTGAGTGGAACTGACACCGGCAGCGCGGGATTACAGTTCGCCCACGGCGATGTGCTTGATCTGCGCCCATTGATTGTCGGCTGTCGTTGCCGTGGCTGCCACGTCTTCGAGGAACTTCTCACGGGTTGCGGTGTTCAGGAACAGAAAGAGCTTGCCGTCAGCCAGAACATATTGATCCGGGTCGCCGTCGAATTTCTTGCCAACCGAGACACCGTAAGAGCAGAACCCGCCATGCTGCGGCAAGTAGGCTGCCGGGTTTGCCTGGAACGCGTCGAGGTTTTCTTCGGAGGTGAAATAATAGGACGCGCCGTCATATGTGGCGGAATGGGTGGCGAAGCCTTCGACCGGGTTGCCACTGGTGACCAGCGCAACCAGGTCCACACCATGCGCCGCAAGCGGGGCGCCACCTGCCGAGATGCCGTTTGAGACGTTGATCTCGTCTGCGGCAAATGCGGGTGCGGCGGCCAAGGGCAGGGCGGCGATGAGGGCGATGAGTACGAGCGATTTCATTATTGATTTTCCTTGTTGATGAATGTGTTTCCGGGCCGGTTCTGGCCGGTATGACGAAGGTAGGGACAAAAAATCGGACGTGTTATCGCAGATAGACCGCAAGACATTGCCGATCGTTCGGGAAATGGGACGATCCTGTCGTGAATTTGATCACCAAGCTTTGAATCGTTTGATCGGGCATGCCGGCCTAGACTGTACGGAAATGAACCGGAGTTCCCGAATGATCCGCCTTGCCGCCATCCTGATATGCCTTGCCAGATTCTGTGTCGCACAGGAGGAAACCGCCCCAAACACGGAACCACCCATGACTTATGAAGAACTGGGACGTATCATCTTTACGCTGGACCCGGAGGCAAAACCGCAAGGCCCCGGGTTTCAGATGATGGTCGCCGATGTTCCGGTTTTGGTGATTACCGACATAAATGCGGACCGGATGCGCGCAATGGTTCCGATCCGCAACGCGGCGGACGTATCGCCCGACGATATGCGCCGCATGATGCAGGCCAATTTCGACAGCGCCCTTGATGCCCGCTATGCCATCGCAAACGGAACCTTGTGGGCGGTGTTCATTCACCCGCTTTCCCCGCTTGAAAAGAATCAGTTTATCTCGGGCCTTGGGCAAACGGTGAATATCGCCAAGACCTATGGCACACTCTACACCGGGGGTGCTGTGCAGTTTGGCGGCGGCGACAGCAACGATCTTCAGCGCACTCTGATCGACGAACTCCTGAAAAAGGGAGAAGAACTCTGATCTACAACGCAGATCCCTCACGCAGTTTGTCCTGCTCGTCGGGCGTGGGGGTGTGGTTGAAGACAAAGGCGGTGCGACAGGCCTCTTCGCCGCCCAGTGCCTCGATCTTGCGACGTTGATCGGCAAAAGCGCGGGCGTTGACGTCGTCCGGATCGCAGATAATGCGCAAACGGCGCTCGCCTTCGGCCAGCGCGGCGCGGACGTTTGGGTCATTTTCCCCGTCCATGGCGCGGTTCACCAATTCATGCGGGTCATTTTTCAGATCAAAAAGTTGGGGCGGATGGCCGACATAGTGGACGTATTTCCACCGGTCCCAGCGCACCATGAAGGTGCCGGTCTTTGACCCGCCATCATGGTATTCGCTGAACCCGGTTCGATCCGGATCGTAAGGCGTATTGGCAATGTGGCGCAGGGATTTTCCGGGTTGGGTCACGTTGTTCTCGTCGTCAGCGATGCCACAGACCTCGCGAGCGGTTGCGGCGATATCGGTCAGGTTGGTGCAGGTAGAGACCCTGTGGCCAGCTGGCACTCCCGGCCCCGCCGCGATCATCGGGACCCCCGCGCTGGCTTCGTACATCACCTGTTTGGTCCAGAACCCCTGATCTCCCATCATGTCACCGTGATCCGAGACATAAACCACAACGGTCTTGTCAGTCTGCCCGCTGTCTTCCAGCGCCTTCAGCACACGGCCTGCGCAATCATCCATGAACGACGTCAGCCCGTAATAGGCCGCCTTGGCCTCACGTACTTTCTGTTCATCGAAATAGTCTCCGTAATTGAAGAACCCGGCAATATTTTGCAGCTCTTCGTGGTCCACCGGGCGGGCTTCATATCCTACAGGCATGTCCATTCGCGCTGGATCATAAAGCGCATACCATTCCTCGGGGCAGGTCAGGGGATAGTGTGGGCTGACCAGTGACACGAAAGCGGCCCAGGGCTGTTGATGACGATTGGGATCCTTCAGCCAGCGTTCTGCTGCGGCTGTGATATCGCGGTCATAGTCGGTATAGGTGCTTGTGCCGACACCCACATCTGCCGCCAATTCGGCGGCAGAGTCGTAGGGAGGAGGGTTTTCGCGCAACAGCCCGACAGCCCAACCTACGCCACCCACCACATGCATCGGCAGGATCTCCTGTGAAAACCCGTTGTCATCCTCGCCTGAGCGGAAGTGAAGCTTGCCAATGGAAATAACTTCTCTTCCGCAATCGCGCAGCTGTCGCATCCAACTGCGTGGCTCCCCGGCATAGGGCGTGGCGCTGTCCCAGTGGCCCGTCCTGTGCACCCAGTCGCCAGTGGCCAATGCCGCGCGGGTCGGCACACACATCGGAGAAGGGGTATAGGCCGCCTCGAACATCGTGCCCCGCGACGCAAGTACATCAAGATTTGGGGTTTGCACGAACGGATGACAGGCGCATCCCATTGCGTCCTTGCGATGCTCATCCGAAATGATGACGAGAAAGTTCAGGTTATCGGGCATTCCATTTCCTTGTTAATCGTGAAAGCATTCCGGCCAAGACACAGTGTTGCGCGACCAACCGCGTCACGAAAGCCGTTTTTGGCTTTTTCCTTGCGGGGTGCGGACAGACCCGTTATAGAGCGCGCGTCGACAAGGCGATTTGAGCCATAGAAAAAAGAGACGAGCAGGGTCGGGACAACCGGCCCTCTTTGTTTTATGGCACGAAACCGGGTCGCCTGACCAACTCCAAGACCGGCGGAGACAACCGCTCGGCCAGAAAAATCGATGTGAAAAGGAAAACAACGCCACATGGCTAACGCAACCATGGAGGAATTCGAAGCCCTCCTGAACGAAAGCTTCGAAATGGACACCCCCGAAGAGGGTTCGGTTGTCAAAGGCAAGGTTCTGGCGATCGAAGCCGGCCAGGCCATCATCGACGTAGGCTACAAGATGGAAGGCCGCGTCGATCTGAAAGAATTCGCAAATCCCGGCGAAGCCCCTGAAATCACGGTTGGCGACGAGGTCGAAGTCTTCCTGCGCGCCGCCGAAAACGCCCGCGGCGAGGCCGTCATCTCGCGCGAGATGGCCCGCCGTGAAGAGGCATGGGACCGCCTGGAAAAAGCATATGCCGACGATGCACGCGTCGAAGGCGCGATCTTTGGCCGCGTCAAAGGTGGCTTTACCGTCGACCTGGGTGGCGCAGTTGCATTCCTGCCCGGCTCGCAGGTTGATGTCCGCCCCGTGCGTGATGCCGGCCCGCTGATGGGTCTCAAGCAGCCGTTCCAGATTCTGAAGATGGACCGCCGCCGTGGCAACATCGTCGTGTCGCGCCGCGCCATCCTGGAAGAATCGCGTGCCGAACAGCGCGCTGAAGTCATCGGCAATCTGTCCGAAGGCCAGAACGTGGACGGCGTCGTCAAGAACATCACCGAATACGGTGCGTTTGTTGACCTGGGCGGTGTTGACGGGCTGCTGCACGTCACCGACATGGCGTGGCGCCGTGTTAACCACCCGTCCGAGATCCTGACGATCGGCGAAACCATCAAGGTTCAGGTCATCAAGATCAACAAGGAAACCCACCGCATCAGCCTGGGCATGAAGCAGCTGCAGGAAGATCCGTGGGATCTGGTTGGCGCCAAATACCCGCTGGGCTCGGTTCACAAAGGCCGCGTCACCAATATCACCGATTACGGCGCGTTCGTCGAACTCGAAGCTGGTGTCGAAGGTCTGGTGCACGTCTCGGAAATGTCCTGGACCAAGAAAAACGTCCATCCTGGCAAGATCGTTTCGACCAGCCAGGAAGTCGACGTTATGGTTCTGGAAATCGACGGCGCCAAGCGCCGCGTGTCCCTGGGCCTCAAGCAGACGATGCGCAACCCGTGGGAAGTGTTCGCGGAAACTCACCCCGAGGGAACTCAGGTCGAGGGCGAAGTCAAGAACATCACCGAATTCGGTCTGTTCATCGGCCTCGAAGGCGACATCGACGGCATGGTCCATTTGTCGGATCTCAGCTGGGACGAGCGTGGCGAGGATGCCATCCAGAACTATCGCAAGGGCGATGTCGTTCAGGCGGTCGTCTCGGAAGTGGATGTTGAGAAAGAGCGTATCTCGCTGTCGATCAAAGCCCTGGGTGGTGACAAGTTCGCCGAAGCCGTTGGCGGCGTGAAGCGTGGCTCGGTTATCACCGTGAACGTTACCGCGATCGAAGATGGCGGCATCGAGGTGGAATACGAAGGCATGAAGTCCTTCATCCGCCGTTCCGACCTGAGCCGTGACCGCGCCGAACAGCGCCCCGAGCGCTTCTCGGTAGGTGACAAGGTTGATGTTCGCGTCACCAACGTCGACAGCAAGACCCGTCGTCTGGGTCTGTCGATCAAGGCACGCGAGATCGCCGAAGAGAAAGAAGCCGTGGAGCAGTACGGTTCGTCGGACTCGGGCGCGTCGCTGGGCGATATCCTGGGTGCAGCGCTAAAGTCGGGCGACTAAGCCCGCAACGCCTGACGGTTATCAAATTGCGGCCCCGTGCATCTGTGCGGGGCCGTTTTTGTTGCGAATCAACGCGTTCCGTTTCTGCATGTGCAAAGGCCCCACTATCGGGAAACAGGTGTTAATTCGCTGATGGATGGCGAAAATTTGTGTTTTCGGGCCTCAAATTGAAGCGTCCGCGCAAAGACTCTGCGTTCCCCCGCCACAGGTTTTTCCCTATACTCCCAACCAAATAGAACAAAACAACCCGTGACCTGGGAGGGTATTCCGAATGATCCGTTCCGAACTGATTCAAAAAATCGCCGATGCAAACCCGCATCTTTATCAGCGTGATGTCGAGCGGATCGTGAATACTATCTTTGAAGAAGTGACTGACGCCATGGCCCGCGGCGACCGGGTTGAACTGCGCGGGTTCGGCGCGTTTTCGGTGAAAAAACGGGACGCGCGGATTGGTCGCAATCCCAGAACCGGCGAAACCGTGCAAGTGGAAGAAAAGCACGTGCCCTTCTTCAAGACCGGCAAGCTGCTTCGCGATCGATTGAACGGAAAAGCCTGAACATATGATGCGTTACATTCGCTATGCCTTTTTGGCCGCACTTGGGATCGTTTTGATTTCTGTGTCGCTGGCCAACCGGGCACCTGTCACCCTGAAACTCATCCCCGATGATCTGGCTGATCTGTTGGGTTTCAACTTTACGCTGTCGTTGCCGCTGTTTCTTGTGGTTCTGGGCGGCGTTGTTGCCGGGCTGGTGATCGGATTCATCTGGGAATGGCTGCGCGAGCACAAACACCGCCGTCAAGCCGATGTGAAGCACCGCGAAGTGCGCAAGCTTGAGCGTGAGGTCTCCAAGCTCAAGAAGCAGAAGAACGAAGGCAAGGACGAAGTTCTGGCCCTGTTAGAAGAGACCAGTTAAGGGTCATTCATGCCCGACCAAGTCAGCGTGAAAATCTGCGGTCTGACCGCGCCCGAACATGTGCGCGCCGCCGTTACGGCTGGTGCGCGCTATGTCGGCTTCGTGTTCTTCGAAAAATCGCCACGTCACCTGATGTCAGAAAAAGCGGCGAAGCTTGCCGCCGAAGTACCTGCTGGTGTGGCCAAGGTGGCATTGGTGGTAAATGCCTCGGATGAGGAACTGGACCGGATCACCGGCGCTGTGCCGCTCGACATGTTGCAGCTGCATGGCAAGGAAAGCCCCGACCGGGTGACCGAGATCAAAGGCAGGTATGGCCTGCCGGTCATGAAGGCGATCGGCATCGGGGACGAGACGGATTTGTCGCAAATTGATCTGTACTCGGATGTAGTCGACCAACTGCTTATAGACGCCAGGCCGCCGAAGAATGCGGTGTTGCCCGGCGGCAATGGACTGGCATTTGATTGGCGGCTGTTGGCGGGGCGTAAATATTGGCGGCGCCCCTGGATGCTGGCGGGTGGTCTGTCGCCCGAAAATGTGGGCGAGGCGGTGCGGATGACAGGTGCGCGTCAGGTCGATGTGTCCTCCGGGGTGGAATCTGCCCCAGGCGTCAAGGATGCGGGCCTGATTCAATCCTTTATCAAGGCAGCCCACCGTTAATACCTGCGCAAATGTCGTGACATCGGGTGTCGCTGTTTGACAACCTGATTGGCTTCATCGCCTGACAAACCCGGTTTTGGATAGCAATTCGAATTGCCTTGGCTTGCTCTCATCGCGCTGGCGCTCTAGGACAGGTAAAACCCAACAGAGGGCGCGACACATGGCAAACGATCTTTTCAATTCCTTCATGTCCGGTCCGGATGAAAACGGCCGCTTTGGTATCTTTGGCGGTCGCTTTGTCAGCGAAACCCTGATGCCGCTGATCCTGTCGCTGGAAGAGGAATATGAAAAGGCCAAGGTCGACCCCGGTTTCTGGGCCGAGATGGATGATCTCTGGGCCAACTACGTGGGCCGTCCGTCACCGCTCTATTTCGCCGAGCGACTGACCGAAGAACTTGGCGGCGCAAAGATCTATATGAAACGCGACGAATTGAACCACACCGGTGCGCACAAGATCAACAACGTGCTGGGTCAGATCATTCTGGCGCGCCGCATGGGCAAGACCCGGATCATCGCGGAAACCGGCGCGGGGCAGCACGGCGTGGCCACTGCCACGGTCTGCGCCAAGTTTGGACTGAAATGCATCGTCTATATGGGTGCGCATGATGTGCGCCGTCAGGCACCAAACGTGTTCCGCATGCGCCTGCTTGGGGCCGAAGTGATTCCGGTGACATCAGGCCGCGGCACTCTGAAAGACGCGATGAACGACGCCCTGCGCGATTGGGTGACAAACGTGCGCGATACGTTTTATTGCATCGGCACCGTGGCCGGACCACATCCCTATCCGGCGATGGTCCGCGACTTCCAGTCGATCATCGGAAAGGAAGCCAAGGAGCAGATGATGAAGGCCGAGGGCCGTCTGCCCGACACAATCATTGCCGCCATCGGTGGTGGTTCGAACGCGATGGGCCTGTTCTATCCGTTCCTCGACGACAAATCGGTCAGCATCATCGGGGTCGAGGCGGGCGGCAAAGGTGTCGACGAAAAGATGGAGCATTGCGCCTCGCTAACCGGCGGCCGTCCGGGCGTATTACACGGCAACAGAACCTATCTGCTGCAGGATGACGACGGCCAGATCCTCGAAGGTTATTCGATTTCTGCCGGTCTCGACTATCCCGGCATCGGGCCGGAGCATTCCTGGCTGCATGAGGTCGGCCGCGCCCAATATGTCTCGATCACCGACAAGGAGGCGCTTGACGCGTTCCAGCTGTGCTGTGCCACCGAAGGCATCATTCCCGCGCTGGAACCCAGCCACGCCTTGGGCCACGTGATCAAGATCGCGCCTGATCTGCCCAAGGATCACATCATCTGCATGAACATGTGTGGCCGGGGCGACAAGGATATCTTTACTGTCGCCAAATACCTGGGCTTCGATATGTCCGACACCGAAGGCCGCGACGCGGATTGATCGGTCAAACCACGCGTAATACGCGACAAATGGAACTTCGGAACCGAGGTTCCGTTTGTTTTGTCCGGGCCGTTGCTGCCTTGCGAACCCGTGATGACTACACCGGTGCCCGTTGCGCGATCAGTATCGACAGGGGCACAGTGTCCAGTGCCCGTTTGTGCGTGGCTTCCAGATTGACCCTGGGGGCACAGCCCTCGTCATAGGCTTGCAGGAACCGCGCGGCGCACAAACACCAGCTGTCGCCCGCTTTCAGCCCCGGAAAGTGGAACTCTGGCCGGGGCGTGCTCAGATCGTTGCCTACGTATTTGGAATAGGCCAGAAACTCGGCCGTCATCACTGCACACACGGTATGGCTGCCATGGTCTTCGGTGCAGGTATTGCAGACACCATCCCTGAAAAAACCCGTCAGGGGATCATCCGAACACGGGGCCAGTTCGCCGTCGAGAACGTTGATGCTTTCGCTTTTGATCATACGCCCAGTCTACAGGCTTTCAGCGATCTTGCGGAACATTTCGATATTTTCTTCGTTCACACCTTTGTCACGAAACTTGCGATCAGCTCCGGTAGTGACGATCACGACATCCCGCGCCTGATCGATATACAGGTATTGCCCGTAAACCCCACGTCCCAGAAACTCGCCTTCGTGTGCGCCGACGGGAATCCACCATTGATACCCATAGCCGATTTTTCCCGGTTCAGTGGGTGCGGTCGGAACTGTGGAGGCCTTGATCCATTCGGCGGGAACGATCTGCTGTCCGTTGTATTGCCCGTCTTGAAGGATCATCTGCCCGAATCGGGCAAAATCGCGAGTGGTAAAATTCAATCCGCCCAACACAAAGGCGGTGCCGGAACCATCGGTGATGTAATAGCCGTCATGTTCCAGCCCAAGCGGCGCGATGATCCTTTCAGCCATCAATTCGCCAATGCTGCGACCCGTTGCGCCCCGGATTACCATGCCGATGACATGGGTATCGATGGACACGTATTGCCAGGTCTCGCCCGGCTCTGCGAAGCGTTCCGTGAAGCTTGCCGTGAAATCGTCCAAAGTGCCGCCCAACGCCACCACGCGCCCCATCCGGTTGATGTCCGAGCTTTTGTCCAGATAGTCCTCATCAAACGTGACGCCGCTTGCCATATTCAGAACGTTGCGGATCGTGGTGCCGTCATAGGCGGTGTCGACCAGATCGGGCACGTATTTGGTAACCGGATCGTCGATCGAGGCAATGGCGCCTTCCTCCAGCAGAATGCCGAACAAGGCAGAGAGATAGCTTTTTGCAATTGACCAGGAAATTCGCCGGTCCTCGGCGCTGGTACCCAGATAATACTCTTCGAACCGCACCTTGCCGCCCTGCAGCACCAGCAGCGACGTCACCGCCCGTTCGTCAATCCAATTCTCCGCGCCTTGCGGCAGTTCATATTCATCGCCATGAGGCAGCTCGACAGTCGGTCCGTCGCCGCGCGGCAAAGGCGCCGTCAGAAACGCCGCATCCATATGAGAGAAATTTCCAACGATTTTTTCCTCGGAGAACAGTGAATTCACCGCCATCAGCCGCAGAATTTCTTCCCGCTTCCAAAATCCCACGACTGTAGCCGCCAGAACGAGCGCCAGCAAAACGCGGCCTAGCCATTTTCCGATATTGCGCATCTCGAATTCTCCCTCAAGTGACCATTGCATCGCCATCTTGCGCGTGAGGCAATCGCAACGTTGCGGAAGGCAGGGAACTTACCTGAACTTGTTCAGCAGCCTTTGCATCGGTGACAAAGCTTCGTCCTGCTTTTCGTCCTGCGATTCGACTTGCTGCCGTGGATCGGTCTTTGGTTTGGGTGTCGTCGACGAGCGTGGCGGTGCAGAGCGCAGAGACACCGCATTCATGAACTTGCCGCCATCTTCTTCGGCCAGATGGTGCGCCCCGTCCGATACCCCACGCAGGACGTTCTCCAACCAGTCCTGATCGGCCTTGGCAAAATCGTGCAGGACATAGCCCGACACCAGTTCCTTGCGCCCCGGATGACCGATGCCCAGACGGACGCGGTCATAGGCCGCTCCGATATGGTCATGGATCGAGCGTAGGCCATTGTGCCCTGCATGCCCGCCGCCTGCCTTGACCCGCACCTTGCCAGGGGCGAGGTCCAGTTCGTCATGCAGCACGGTCACATCTGTCGAGTCCAGCTTGTAGAAACGCATGGCCTCGCCCACCGACTGGCCCGAACGGTTCATGTAAGTTTCCGGCTTGAGCAGAATGACCTTTTCGTTGCCCAGCTGCCCCTCGGCAATCTGGCCCTGAAACTTTGACTTCCACGGCCCGAAAGCATGATCCTCGGCAATGCGATCCACCGCCATGAAACCGATATTGTGCCGGTTCCGGGCGTATTTCTGTCCCGGATTTCCCAATCCGACAAAAAGTTTCATTCCGGCACCCCACATGATTGTCGTGTTTGCCGGTCTAGATGCCCCGAAATACGTCGAGAATCCAGATCGGAAGCAGGCCAAAAGAAAACGGGGCTCCAAAGGAGCCCCGTTTCACATTCCGGATCAGTGAGTTCCGGGTTTATTCTTCGTCTTCGCCGATAACTTCAACTTTATCAGCTGCGACCTCTTCACCGTCTTCTTCGTCATCGCTCGTCGACAGACCTGTCGGGGCCGAGATGTTGGCAATCACGAAGTCACGGCTGATGGTCGGCTTGGTGCCTTCGGGCAGATCAACCGACGAAATGGTGACCACGTCGTTGATGTTCAGTCCGGACAGATCGACGGTGATCTTTTCCGGAATGTCACCGGCGGTGCACACCAGCTCCACCTCGGGGCGAACAACGGTTAGCACGCCGCCCTTCTTGATGCCGGGTGCAGCACCTTCGTTGATGAATTCGACCGGGATGAACAGGTTGATCTTGGTGGTCCGGCGCAGACGCATCAGGTCGAGGTGCGTGGGCAGGTCCTTGACAACATCGCGCTGAACGTCGCGGCAGATCACGCGTACGTCGTCGTGGCCGTCGACCTTCAGGTTGAACAGGGTCGATTTGAAGCGGCCTGCTTTCAGCATCTTCAGCAGCTTGTTGAACGGGATGTTGATCGGCAGAGGCTCTTTGTCGCCACCGAATACAATGCCCGGAACCATGCCGTCGCGGCGTGCCTGACGAGCGGCGCCCTTGCCTGTCCCCGTCCGTTCCAGAGCTTCGAGATCAGGAATCTCACCAGCCATGTTTAATCTCCAATGTTAGGGCAGGGTGCCTCCAAGGCTGTCACCCCGCATGAAGCGCTGCCCATACAGCGGATTTGCGGATTTGAAAAGGGCGATTCGGGCCGAAAGCGCCAATTGGCGGCCATTTCTCCGCCGCGATCACTCCAGGGGGCGTAAATATCCCCCGGCTTCGCGCAGTCGATCAAAAAGCGCGAAATCTCGGGCGTGTACCTTGCGCAAGCTTTGTTCGGCCTCGTCGGACAATGGCGTTGGAACAAAGGGCGAGACGTTGCGGACGGGAAATTCGATGTCTTCGTGAAACCGGTCAGAGAAAAATGTCTGAATCCGTTCGTGTTCGTCATAGTCGAACAGGTGGTGGACCGGGACGCTCTCATCTTTGAGCATCAGATAGTGGGATTGGTTGCGGATCGCGGCAAAAACGGGTTGCGGGTCTTGCGTCGTTCCAATGGCAAAGGATTCGAAGCTGATGTTCTTAAGAGTCCTTGGGTTTTCAGGGTCCGTCAACCGTGACCTATAGCGATACCAGCTTCGGATGTACTCGATTGGATCGCGCATCAAGGCCACGATTTCGGGTCGGGCACCGCTGAACTGGCGCAAAAACGGCGCGACGCTGTTTTGATATTGCGCGGCTGTCGTGTGTTTTCGCATATTTGCAAAGACAATATCGGCATGAGTTCTCAGCGCCGCCTCTATGGCGGTCGTACCGGTTTTCGGCACTGCGAGAAACACGAGGTTCTGTTTCAGATAGACTTGCAGGACGGGTTGCCTTGTATTTTTTGCCGAATATCCTGTGGTTTATCCGGATTGTCAAAACAGGGGCAGGATCGCCAATCCGTCACGCCTGCCAGCGCCCACCGAAGTCCTCGGGTATCAGCAGGTTGTGGCGCCCAAGCGCCGCTACTGATTTTTCACCGCACAGCGCCATGGTCGTGTCCAGCTCCTTCCGGATCACTTCCAGCGCGGTGCTCACCCCTTTTTGGCCCATGGCGCCCAGACCATAGACGAAAGCCCGCCCGATATAGGTACCCCTGGCCCCCAAAGCCAAAGCCTTGAGCACGTCCTGACCCGAACGGATACCACTGTCCAGATGCACTTCGATATCGCTTCCGACTGCATCCATGATTTCCGGTAGAACGCGAATCGAACTCAATGCGCCATCCAACTGGCGTCCGCCATGGTTTGATACAACTATGGCATCGGCCCCGATCTTTGCGGCCATTTTGGCATCCTCGGCATCCAAGATACCCTTAAGGATCACCTTGCCGCCCCATTGCTCCATCAGCTTCTCGACCTTGCCCCAGTCGAGGCTTGGGTCGAATTGTTCCGCAGTCCACGCACCCAGTGACGAGGTGTCGGATATGCCGTGCACATGGCCCACGATGTTGCCAAACTCGCGCCGCTTGGCGCCCAGCATCTCGATACCCCATGCCCATTTCGTCATCAGGTTCGCGATGGTTTTCGCGGTCAGTTTCGGCGGAGCTGACAGGCCGTTCTTCAGATCCTTGTGCCGCTGACCGAGAATTTGCAGATCCAGCGTGATTACCAGCGCCGAGCATTTGGCATCCTTGGCCCGCTGGATCAGACGGCGGACATAGTCCTCGTCCTTCATCGTATAAAGCTGAAACCAGAAGGGCGTGGAGGTGTATTCGGCCACGTCCTCGATCGAGTTGATCGACATGGTGGACAGGGTGAATGGTACACCGAATTCTTCCGCTGCCTTTGCCGCCTTCATCTCGCCGTCTGCATGCTGCATCCCGGTTAACCCGACCGGAGCCAGTGCAACCGGCATCGTAACGTCCTGCCCGATCATCTGTGACGCGATGGATCGGCCCGACATGTCAACCGCCACGCGCTGGCGCAGCCGGATCTGCTCGAAATCCGAGGAGTTCTCTCGGAACGTCTGCTCTGTCCAGCTGCCACTTTCGGCATAGTCATAAAACATCCGTGGCACACGGCGCTCATAGATACGTCTAAGGTCGTCGATATTGGTGATGACGGGCATCCGTCCAAACTCCCGGTGAGGTGGTAAAAAGTTTTTACCAATTTATCTCTCCGCGCGCAATACACCCATGTGCGCAGGAATGACGCAGCATAAACGGCACGAATAAACAGACACCCGGCAAGGTGTCCGTACATGATTTATCAGTCAGAAAAATGCCGTGTCAGACCGAGTGCGCCCCGTCTGCCAGCGATTTGACGAACGCCAGTACGTCAGCAACTGGCTTTCCCGCCCCGATCTGGCCGACGATGGCAGAGCCCACAACTGCGCCATCCGCAATAGATGCGATTGCACGCGATTTTTCCGGCGTATTGATGCCAAAGCCGACGATAACCGGCAGGCCGGTCGCCGACTTGATCCGTGCCACTTCGGGGCCAACATCGCCAGCCTCGGCCTCGGCGGCACCGGTGATGCCTGTAATCGAAACGTAATAGACGAAACCGGAGGTGTTCTGCAGCACACGCGGCAGGCGCTTGTCGTCCGTGGTGGGGGTCGCAAGCCGAATGAAATTCAAACCGGCTTTTTGCGCGGGAATGCACAGCTCGTCATCTTCCTCGGGCGGAAGGTCCACGACGATCAGGCCGTCGATCCCGGCAGACCTGGCTTTTTCCAGAAAGGCATCGACGCCGCAACTGTAGATCGGATTGTAATAACCCATCAGCACGATCGGCGTCGTATCGTCGGTTTCGCGAAAACTGCGCGCCAGCTCCAGCGTCTTGTCCAGCGTCATGCCGCCGTCCAGCGCCCGCTGACCAGCTGCCTGAATGGTCGGTCCGTCCGCCATTGGATCGGTAAAGGGAAGTCCCAGTTCGATCACATCGACGCCCGCACCCGGCAGCCCCTTGACCACCTGCAGCGAGGTTTCATAGTCGGGATCACCCGCCATGATATAGGCGACAAAGGCTTTCTTGCCCTCGGCTTTCAGGGCAGCGAATTTGGCGTCGATACGGGTCATCGGAAGTCCTTGCACTCGGGTTTCGACCTGATGTGCAGAAACTTGGTGGGAAAATCAATCCCGCCTTGGCCCGGAACGCCTAGAAAGATTTGTGAAACCGGATCAGGGCCGAGTTCACACCGGGATTGAAGTCGTTGGTACTGGCATTCGATTTGTGTGTGATGGCCAACGACAACCGATTGCCACTGTCAAAGCGGTAACCGACCGCAAACAGACTACGGATCTGGAATTCACCGCCCAGATCATTCAACTCGTCGGATTCCGAGAAGAATCCGGGCATCACGCTGCCTTCCAGAAACCAGTTGCTGTCGAAATCATAGATACCGTAAAGACCCACGCCGACATGAACATCGCCGTTTTCGTGAACCGACAACGCACCGCCCCAGCCCGCACCGAAATGCGTGGCTTGGTGAAAGGGTTTATGTTGATATTCTAAAGAGATTACACCCTGATCCAGGGATCGGCTGTCGGAAAAATCTGCATAACCGGCGCCAAATATCACAGATTGGGCCTGTGCCGCGCCAGCGCCGACGACCAGGAAGATTGAGACAACAAGAGATTTCATCCGCGTGTTCCGCTACTTATTACCTGTTTAAAGGTTAACTGATCATTACACCCTGTCAATTTCAATGTTCAAGGATGCACAATGCTTTCGCAACGTGTTGACCTGTCAAAACCCACACGCAATTTCTATCTGTGAATGTCAGCTTGCGCATTGTCCAGGACCCGCCTAAAAGCGCCCGTCGAATGGCATCAGGAGGCCGGTATGGGCTTTAAAATGGGAATCGTGGGGCTGCCCAACGTGGGCAAGTCGACCCTGTTCAACGCGCTGACGAAAACGGCTGCGGCGCAGGCGGCGAACTTCCCGTTCTGCACCATCGAACCCAATGTGGGCGATGTGGCGGTGCCGGATGACCGCCTGGACAATCTGGCGGCCATTGCCAAGTCGCGTCAGATCATCCCGACCCGGATGACCTTTGTCGACATTGCCGGTCTGGTGAAAGGCGCGTCGAAGGGCGAAGGGTTGGGCAACCAGTTTCTGGCCAACATTCGTGAAACCGACGCCATTGCCCATGTGCTGCGCTGCTTCGAAGATGGCGACGTGACCCATGTGGATGGCCGGGTCGACCCTGTGGCCGATGCCGAGACCATCGAAACCGAACTGATGCTGGCCGATCTCGAAAGCATCGAAAAACGACGTGCCAACCTGGTGCGCAAGCTCAAGGGCAACGACAAGGAAGCCCAGCAGCAGGATCGCCTGTTGGCAGCCGCGCAAGCGATGCTCGAAGACGGCAGGCCCGCCCGTATGGTCGAGGTCAGCGACGAAGACGCCAAGGCGTGGAAAACGCTGCAATTGCTGACCACCAAGCCGGTGCTTTATGTCTGCAACGTGTCCGAGGAAGAGGCCGCCGAAGGCAACGACTATTCACGAGCTGTGGCTGAAATGGCCGCGGCGCAAGGCAATGCGCATGTGATCATCTCGGCCAAGATCGAAGAAGAGATCAGCCTGCTGGAACCGGACGAGGCGGAAATGTTCCTGTCTGAGATGGGCCTGTCCGAGCCGGGTCTCGACCGCCTGATCCGCGCCGGATATGACCTGCTCAAGCTGGAAACCTATTTCACCGTCGGCCCGAAAGAGGCCCGCGCATGGACCATCCGAAAAGGTACCGCAGCGCCGCAGGCTGCCGGGGTCATTCATGGCGATTTCGAAAAAGGGTTCATCCGCGCCGAGACCATCGCTTTTGACGACTATATCGCCTGCAACGGCGAAACTGGCGCCAAGGATGCGGGCAAAATGCGGGCCGAGGGCAAGGGGTACATCGTCAAGGATGGCGATGTAATGCATTTCCTGTTCAATACCTAGACAAGAAACTGACGGACACTACCGCCACAATTCGCCTCGGCGCGGCGGGTTGCGGGTAGTTCTTGGCACTGACGCAAACTGTTTGACGACAGCGATTGGGACCAAACCAATGCGCTCCGGGCAGATTTGTGCTAGATAGTCAAATGTGACTTTGGATCAGATTATGAGGTCGGCAGTGACCATCAGGCGAGTAAAGCCGCGCTATTTTTTCATAGCGTTGGTGCCGGTGTGCATCTTTTTGATCAACAAGCTGATCACTGGTCAGTTGATGGCCACCGATTTGAACGTGCCGTCAAATATCCTGCAGGATGACCGCCCCTGGCTGGAGGGAGTAGGGCGATTCAGATTCCTCGCCACTTCTTGGTTCTTCGCATCCCTCGCAGTGCTTGCCGTGTCAATACTGGTCCGCACTCTGGCGCGCCCGACAGCGAGAGAGACAAGGATTTTGGCCGCAGGAACGGTTTTCGTCATATTCTTGTTGGCCATCATTCCACCCATTCAGCAAAACATGTCGCCTGACACGCCACGGGCCTACTACCGCCTTGGCGCCGCGTTTTTCGAAACGGCCTTGTCGCGAGGCACGCTGCCAGCGTGTCTGGAACCGGATGACAAATGGCTGCTCGGGCGGTGTGGCGAAGTACCGGTCATTTCCTTGTTCAATCGCGTGTTGGACATAATAACCGCACTTGCCGGTCTTGCGGTGGGTGCTCTGATCGTTGGAATGATCCTGTGCCTCGACACCTGCGAGGCCGACGACCTGGAACAGGAGGCTGCGCGGCTGGCCAAAAACATGCTTCAGATGCGGCATCAGCTGTACCTGTCCAGTTTGGTACTGACGTTCGGAATGCTTTTTGCAACCAGTTGGATGCATTGGCCGCTTCCGATGGTCGCAGATTCACACAGGGCGGCCTACGGGTCGGTGGTGTTGGCCTCGTCGCTGTTCACCGGAACCTATTTTTCCTTGCTTCTTCTCAGTTTCTACTTGCCCGTGGCCCTGATCTTGGATGGCTGGGTCAAGACCCTGACCGATAAGGCGGACCATTGTTCCAAGAGCGGAGAACAGCTCGATTTCGACGCCTGGAAAACGTCGCATGGACTGAAAGTGGGACTCAGCGAGCACTTGCGTTCGGGCTTTGCTTTGACCGCGCCAATTGTTGCAGCCTTTGCGGGTGGGATTTTTCCGGTGTCTCTGTGAAGTCTGACTAACGGCAAGCTTGGGGGTGTTTCTTTTGCCGCTCGATGGCGCATCCAAGTTCGAGCTTTGGACAATTGTGCCGGACGTTTCGAGGTGCGCCAAATCAACACTATGCTTGACGCACGCCCCAAAACTATTGGTATGCTAACAAACACCGGCCTATCGCAAGGGAGGAAGCGATGTCTGCCAAACTCGTCATCAGGAACATTGGCCTTATCCTGTCCGGCAAGATGGAGCACCCGATCTATGACGGCGACTGTCTGATCGCGGTCGACGGTAAAATCGCCGATTGGGGGTATGAGGCCGATCTCGATACCGAAGGCGCGGATACCGAAATCGATGCACATGGCGTGACGCTTGCACCGGGTCTGATCGACAGTCATGTGCACCCGGTCGTGGGTGACTATACCCCGCGCCAGCAACAGCTTCACTGGATCGACTCGACGTTGCATGGCGGGGTGACAACGCTGATCTCGGCGGGCGAGGTGCATATGCCGGGTCGGCCCAAGGATATCGTTGGCCTCAAGGCGATGGCGATTGCCTCGCAGCGCTGGTACGAGAATTTTCGTCCCTCGGGTGTCAAGGTGCACGCGGGCGCGCCGGTGATTGAACACGGCATGGTCGAACAGGATTTCAAGGAGATGGCGGACGCCGGCGTCAAACTGTTGGGTGAGGTGGGTCTGGGCACCGTCAAGGACGGTAAGACCGCCAGACAGATGGTCGACTGGGCGCGGAAATACGGCATCCAGTCCACGATCCATACCGGGGGGCCGTCGATCCCCGGCTCAGGCCTGATCGACGCGGATATGGTGTTGGAAACCGGAACGGACGTGATCGGACACATCAATGGCGGGCATTCCGCGCTGCCGGATGATCAGATCATGTGTTTGTGTGAAAACTGTACTGCAGGTCTTGAGATTGTACACAACGGCAATGAACGTGCTGCTTTGCTCACGCTCAACACGGCGCGTGAACTCAGGCAGATGGACCGGATCATTCTGGGCACCGACGGTCCTGCCGGATCGGGCGTCCAGCCGTTGGGAATTCTGCGCATGGTGGCGATGCTGTCGTCATTGGGCGACGTTCCGGCCGAAATCGCTTTCTGCTTTGCCAATGGCAATACGGCCCGCCAGCGTGAGCTGGACACTGGGTTGATTGAACGCGGCTATTGTGCGGATTTCGTGCTGATGGATCAGGCGCAGCACGCGCCGGGCAAGACCATCCTTGAATCGGTTCAACTGGGCAATTTGCCCGGCGTGGGCATGACCATCATTGATGGTGTCGTCCGTTCAGAGCGCAGCCGCAATACGCCGCCGGCAACACGACTGCCGCAAGTTTTAGCCTGATTTCAGGCGATCTTGCGCAGCAGCCTGTTGAGGCTTCGCTGCTCGGAGGCAGTGAGCGGGGCCAATGTTTCGGCGGTGATCCGGCGGCCCACTTTTTGCATCCGTTCAACCAGAGCCGCGCCAACTGGAGATAGCGAAATAAGTGTACGCCGTTTGTCGGCAGGGTCGGGTTCGGTAAGCGTCAGGCCCTTGTCGCGTAACCGGTCCACGACACCCTTGATCGTCGCAACATCCATGGCCGCCAGACGTCCAAGGTGGTTCTGCGAGCACTTGCCCTTTTCCGAGATCCGCACCAGCGCCGCGAACTGCGTGGCGGTCAGCCCCTCGATCGTGTGGGCCTGAAAGATCGCCGCGTGACGCTGACTGGCCAGGCGCAGCAAATAGCCGACCTGATCGTCCAGAACATATGCCGTGCCGTCTGTTGCCATTTCACTTCTGCACTGGGTGCCGCCGGGTTCAATTCGTGCCGGTTCCAATATTCTTTCTAACGGTTTAACGCAACCCGTCCTTGCCTTCGGCCTCGCCTGCCGTCAACCCGCCAACGCGGGGCAGGGGGCGGCCGCTGTCGGTGACGGCGACGGCCACCATGATTTCGTTGGCACGAGGGGCGTCGTTCAGCCGGACCTCGATACCGTCGAAATGACTGCGGACATAGGCGGCGTCCTTGTGGCCCAGCGGCACGTCCAGCACTTGGCCCGGGCTGCCCATCTTTTTGGAGGATGGCACCAGCGCCGCACCCTTTTCGACCTCCTTGCGCAGGGGCGCGCCAAGCTTGGGATGCAGGATCGCGGCGGCATGTTCCAGCTCGCCATTCTCGCCAACCATCGCAGATTTTCCATAACTTTCAGCCTGTTGCGGGGCAATCCCCAGCGCCTCGACACAGCGGCGGCCCAGCAGTTCACCCAGTTCCGCGCCGGCTTCGATCAACTCGCTCAGGTCTTCCACGTAACGTCCGGCAAAGGGGTTTTCGATCACCGCGACGGCGACAGCCTTGCGTGTTGGTGGATTGATACCGCGCCCGGATTCAATGTGGGTTTCTTCGACATTTACGGCAATTTTGCGGATTTTTGTCATCTCAATCCATCCTCTCCCTTGATCTGCCAGGCTTCCAGCCCGCCTGAGCGGGAATGAATGCGCGGGCCGGTTGTCATTACCAGCGCAAAAGCCATCTCGTCGGCGCGTGGGGCGTCGTTGCAGCCGACCTCCATACTGTCGAAATGGCTGCGCACATAGGCGGCGTTGATATGGGTGATCGGGACATCGAGTCTTGCGCCTAACCCACTGACTTTCTTGGAAGAAGGGACGATTGCGTTGGCCTTCCCAAGCAGCTGGCGCATTGCATAGCCGCCAGGGGCGTGCCAGAGCGCGCCGTGTTCCAACTCGCCACCTTCGCCGATCAGCGAACCCTTGCCGTATCCTTCGACATTCCCGGGCCCGCCCAGCATGTCGATCAGCTTTTGCGCCATTTGCAGTCCGAGGGGTTTGAGATCTTCCATAAATCCTTGAATATCAGTTACATAACGCCCCGCAAACGGGTTCCTGATGATCGCCAGAACCGAGGCGCGGCGCAGCGGTGTGTCCGAGGCCGGGCCGCCTTCGTGATAGATTTCCTCCAATGAGGATACGGTTTTCCGCAATTCAACTTTATGCAATTTCCAGAACCTCCTGCCGGGTTGCCGAGACCATTCCACAACTGCCCACCAGACGGGACTGATCGCGCAGGGTCAGGTGTGCGGCGCGCAACTTGTCCGTTTTGTACATGGTTTCAGCCACCTGTTGTCCGTTTTGTACAGCCTGGCAGACCTCGTTTTCGCTCAAATCGCCGCAGCCTGTCACCACCAAACGGTCACCCAGATCGCTGTCATCCTGCACCTGATTGGCGGGAACCCGACGGATGGCCGGGTGACCGGGCAGGTCAACCGCGTTGGCGATGAGGGTCGCTGCGACATCCGCCGAGGCCGCGTTGCGGGCGAGGACGGTGACGCTGTCGGCGATGCCGAAGGAAAGGCTGCGCCCACCGAGGCCCGAGGTGGCGAGACCGCCAATGCCATCAGACGCGTGAACGGTGATGCGGCCAAGGTTGCGCCCGTGCAGATCCTGCATCGCCATCGAAAAGCGCTCGTCTCCGGCCAGATGTATGGCGATGTCGCCGCCATTGTTGACATAGGCGCGGCGCAGGTCGGCGGCGGACAGCATCGCGCCCAGTACTTCGTCGGCGACGGCCCCGGCGACCGCGGCCATGCGGGTGACAAAACGGGCGCAGTGGGGAAGGGTCGCGGCATGCATCCTGCGGGCGGTTGGCCCCGAGGGTCCGGGCCTGTCCGGTGTCATGGGCGCACGCAGTGTTTCCAGTTCGTCCACCAGTTCCTGAAGAATGGTGTCGAACCGGGCGCGGGCGGCATCAAAGGCGCGGTCGCGTTCGCCGTCCGCGCCGATGATCAGGTCGATGGGGCCGTGCTGCAGGTGCAGCCGGGTTCCGCAGGGGAGTATGGCGGCAACCGGCCCCATGTCAGCGCGCCCACCGGAAATGCTTGCGGTCGGTCGGGTCGGTGTGATGTTCGTCGGGCGGCAGGACGCGGGCGTTTTCGGAGACGACCTGAGCGACCGGTTTCACCTCGCCCATATGCCCGCCAAGTGCGGCATAGTCGCTGATCCGCATGGTGAACTCGATGGGCGCGACCAAAGCGGGTGTCGGCACATAGCCGAAGGATTGCGTCGGCATGTCCAGCACGTCGACCATCACGGTGATGCCGCCACCGGGCCAGACATAGCTTTCGGCGCCGCCGCAGGTAACAAAGGCCAGCGCGTCCTTGACCGACTTGGTCAGGCGCACCGGGTTTTCGGTGACGCCGGCGCGCAGCGACCCGCCCGCGCCGCCCATGAACAGCACCGAACAGACCGAGGGTTCGCAGTTTTCGGCAATCAGGTCGGCCGAAGCTTTCAGCCGGTCGGGGATTTGCACCGGTTGCGGGGTGAGCGTGTCGTCAAGCTCGAAATAGGCATATTGCTCGCCCGTGGTGGACACCATCAGCAGGCGCAGGCCGGGCCAGGCGACCTCGGGCTTGAACTCGCCCAGGATCACCAGCGGGTCGGTGATGTCGGTGCCGCCCCAGCCGGTGCCGGGCTCGGCCACCTGGAAATAGCGGCCCGGTGTCGAGCGACGACCCTTGATGCGGATGCCCGTGTGCGGCACGTCAAGCATCCGGCCTGCCTGATGTTCGCTGAGCACGCCGGTGATGTGATCGTCGACCACGACCACTTCGTCCACATGGCCCGTCCATTGCTTGGCGAACATGCCGATGGCGGCAGAACCGCAACCGACGCGCATCAGCTTTTCCTCGACCCCGTTGATGATGGGGGCTTTGCCGGCCTGAACCACAACGGTGGTTTCGTGACCCGGCTCGCCGATGACCATTTCCACCGCTTCGCGATTGCAGAGCTTCAGGAGGGCATCGCAGGTCACGCGGCCCTCTTTCTTGGAGCCGCCAGTCAGGTGTTCGACTCCGCCCAGAGACAGCATCTTGGAGCCGTATTCGCTGGTCATCACATGGCCGATGGGTTCGCCGTCGACCCGCACCACATCGCGTTCGTGGCCGATATGGCGGTCGGTGTCGATCTTCACCTTGACCCCGCAATAGGAGAAGATGCCTTCGGTCACCACGGTGACCATGTCGACGCCTTCGACCTGCTGGCTGACGATGAAAGGGGCGGGTTTGTAGTCGGGATAGGTGGTGCCCGCGCCCACGGCGGTGACAAAGGGGCGGTGACCCTGCAGGATGTCGCCATCCCAGTCGCCGGGGGTGCCGCCCTCCATGAAGGGCACCAGTTTCTGGTTGGTGTGTTCGATCACGGTCAGCGCGTCGAGGCGCACCAGCTCGCCGCCGTGGTTGGCATAGCGGTCGCAGGCGCCCGAACGCCCGTCGGCGATGTAGCAGAGTACCGGGCAGGCGTCGCAGCGGATTTTCTCGGGTTTGACGCGTTCAGTGGCCATTGGCGTGGTCTTTCAATGCTTCGCGCAGGCGCGATGGCGTGGCGGGCCCCTGATAGAGGCGCACCCCGCAGGCATCCTTGATCGCGTTCAGGATTGCGGGCGCGGTGGGGATCAGGGCGTGTTCGCCCAGCCCCTTGGCACCATAGGGGCCGTGCGCGTCAGGTTCTTCGATGATCAGGGTTTCGACCGGGGGCATGTCGCCGATCGTGGGGATCAGGTAGTCGTGCAGGTTCTCGGTGCGGCCGGGAATGTATTCTTCCATCAGGGCCATGCCCAAACCCTGTGCGATGCCGCCTTCGACCTGACCCTCGACCATCATCGGGTTGATGGCGCGGCCCACGTCATGCGCGGCGGTGAAGCGCAGAGGTTTGACGGTGCCCATCCGGGTGTCGACCTCGACCACCACCAGATGCGCGGCATAGCCGAATTGGGCATAGGGGATGCCCTGGCCGTTTTCGTCAAGCGGTTTGGTGGGCGGATCATAGGTCTCTTCGGCGCGCAGGACGTAACCTTGGGCATCGGCAGGCAGGGGGGCGAGATCGATCTCGTGGGTGCGGTCGCCGTCGGTGATCTGCAGGGTCGGGCCGGTGAGGGTCAGTTCTGCCTCGGGGCTGGCGTTGACGCGCGACAGGATTTCCGCGCGCAGGGCTTCGCCCGCCAGCTGCGCGGCCTTGCCGGTGACGTAGGTCTGGCGCGAGGCCGAGGTTTTGCCGGCGTCGGGCGTGACGTCGGTGTCGGGGCCGACAAGGGTCAGCTGCGTGGTGGGCAGGCCAAGCGCGGTGGCGAAGATCTGGGCGATGACGGTGTTTGCGCCCTGCCCGATATCGGCCGCGCCCTGATGCAGAACCAGCGTGCCGTCGGCGCGGATGCCGCCCTTGATGGTCGAGGGGTTGGGCAGCGAGGTGTTGCCGCAGCCGTACCACCCGGCGGCGATGCCGACACCGCGTTTGAGGGTCCGGTTTTCGGCGTTGAAGGCGGTGGCCTGTTCGCGTTCGGTTTTCCACGCGGGCCGCAGCGCTTGGAGGCAGGGACGGATGCCGACGCCCTGATCGAAGACCTGACCGCAGATTGTCGGTACGCCGTTTTCCAGCGCGTTCGAGATGCGGAATTCCAGCCGGTCGATGCCCAGCCTGTCGGCCAGTTCGTCGAACAGGCTTTCCTGTGCCAGCGCCGATTGAGGAACCCCGAAGCCGCGGAAGGCGCCGGAGGGGGCGCAGTGGGTGTGGATGCCCTTGGCCTCGGCCCGGTAGTCGGTGAACCGGTAGGGGCCGGAGGCGTGGACAGGCACGCGGTTGGCGACGGTCGGCCCCCAGCTGGAATAGGCGCCGGTGTTGAAAAGACCGTCAAAGGTCATGCCGCACAGCTTGCCATCCTTGGTGGCGCCGATGCGCAGGCGCATGTCCGAGGGGTGGCGCTTGGTGGTCGATTGCATCGACTCGGTGCGGGAATAGGTCAGGCGCACCGGCTGGCCGGTCTTGAGGGCGGCGATGGCGAGATAGGGCTGCACCGAGATATCCAGCTTGGCCCCGAACCCGCCGCCGGTGGCGGTGGGAACGATGCGGATCTGGTCGCGCTCCATGGCGAGGATGTCGGCAAGGCTTTCGAGATCCATCACCGGGGCCTGGGTGCAGGCGTGGACATGCACGCGCCCGTCCACGACATGGGCAAACCCGGCCTCGGGTTCGATATAGGCGTGTTCGACAAAACCCGAGCGGAAGCGGCCCTGGACCACGATATCGGCGCGGGCCAGCGCCGCCTCGGCATCGCCATGTCTGACGAAGCCCGAGGTCATGACATTGCCCGCGCGGTCAGGGTGCAGCAGGGGGGCGCCCCTGGCCATCGCCTCGGCCATGCCCGTGGTCGCGGGCAGTTCCGTCCACGTGACCGGGAAGCTGCGCGGATCGAAGGCGGCGATGGTGTCGGGTGTTCCGACGATGGCGGCCACGGCCTCGCCCCGGAACCGGGTCTCGCCGGTGGCGAAGACGGGCTGGTCGACAAAGCCCGGAATGGTGCCGAAGAGGTTGCGCCCCGGCACATCCGCCGCCGTCAGCACCGCGGCGATGCCCGGAGTGGCGGCAAAGGCGTCGAGGTCGCCAAATTCGAAGGCGTCACGGTGATGGGGAGAGCGGATCACGTACAGTTCGAGCGTGCCCGCCGGGGCCACATCGTCGCCGAAGGCTTCGGTGCCCGCGACCTTGGGCAGCCCGTCGAGGCGGGGGATGGCCGCGCCGATATGGTCGTCGTGGTATTCGCGCCTGATCGGCTCACGATAGGTCTGCACCACCGCATCGATGATCTTGCGATAGCCGGTGCAGCGGCACAGGACACCGCCGAGCGCATCCTTGACCTCGTTCTCTTCCGGGCGCAGGTCGCGGCGCAGAAGGGCGGTGGCCGAGACCAGCATGCCGGGTGTGCAGATACCGCACTGCGCCGCGCCGTGGGCGTGGAAGCTGTCGGCAAGGCGCTGGGTTACCGGCTCGTTCCGGGTCAGGCCGGTGAGGGTTTCGACCGTTTGTCCCGCCGCCTGATGCGTGGGCGTGAGGCAGGCACAGACGGCCTCGCCATCGACAAGCACGGTGCAGGCCCCGCAATCGCCGGCGTTGCAGCCGATCTTGACGTCGCGTGCCGACAGGCGTTCGCGCAGTGTCTCGGACAGGCGTTCCCCCAGGCGGGGGCGCACGGCAACGGATTCGCCGTTCAGCCTGAACTGGATCAGTGCGTCATCAACCCGACCGTCCATCGGAACCTCCGGCCTTGTGAATTGCGCGCAGGATCTGTTCGGCCACCGCATCCGCGCGATAGGCTGCGCTGCCGCGGATGTCGTCGATCGGGGTGAGCGGGGCGAGGTGGGCGTCGCGCACATCCACCTCGGCAATCGTCTTGCCGGTCAACTCCTGTTCCAGTGCGGTCAGGCGCTGCGCCACGGGCGAGCAGGCGCCGACCGCGATGCGGGCCTCGGCAATCCTGTTGTCGTCATCCAGCGCGATCAGGGCCGCGGTCATGGTGATCGAGATCACCAGATAGCGCCGCGCGCCCAGCTTTTCAAAGCTGCCGGTGGCGTTGTCGGGCGGGGCGGGGATCAGCACCGCCGTCACCATCTCGCCCGGTTCGAGCGCGGTTGCGCGGACACCGGTGATGAAGTCGGACAGGGGCAGGCTGCGGGTCGCCCGGATCGAGGTGATCTCGACCTGCGCGTCGAGCGTCAGCAGGGGTGGCACGCCGTCGGCGGCAGGTGAAGCGTTGCAGAGGTTGCCCGCGACGGTTCCGGCGTTCTGAATCTGGATGCTGCCCACCTCGCGCGCGGCCGCCTGCAGGCCGGCAAAGGCGGGGGGCAGTTGCAAGCGGGTGATATCGCTCCACCGTGTGGCCGCGCCGATGCGCCAGTGGCCATCTTCGCGCCGGATGCCGCGCAGGCCCCCGATGCGGGTGATGTCGAGAAGGTCGGTCTGCAACGCGCCCTGCGGCTTGGACGGATAGAAATCGGTGCCGCCCGCAACGATTCTGGCCCCGCCAGCGGCCAGGGCATCAAGTGCTTCGCTAAGTTCAGTCGGTGCGAGATACCTCAAACAGCCGCCCCTCCCCGGATGCCCATTCTTGTTTGTGTACGAATGATATTGAAGGATTGCGATTCGAGTCAATGATGTGCGGGCTGCCGCCCGTCACGTTTGTGCGGGCGGGCGGCTCATCCGTGCGCGCCATATCTTCATCAGGTCGTCGAACCGGGGGTCCTGGCGCAGGGGGGCCAGATCGGGGTCTTCGGTGGCCCATTTCATCATCCGGATCGGCCGGCCCTCCATGATCGATTTCCCGAGATACGCGAGGGCGTTGTCGCGATCCCCGAGCATCGAATAAGCGCAGGCGATGTTGTAGGTCGAGCGCGGATCGGCGGGGGCGACATCAACGGCCTTTTGCAGCCAGTCCAGCGCCCTGTCGCGATCACCGAGATGGATCAGGGCGAACGCGCCGATATAGGCGGCGTGCACATTGCGGTCGTCATATTCGAACAGCCTGCTGGCGATCGAGAATGTCTCGTGCGCGAGGGTCAGCATTCTGTCCCTGTGGCCAAGTTCCTTCCACAGGGTCATCAGCATCATCTTGGATTGCAGATCGTCGCCCCGCACCCTGGCGGCCTTGTGGAACAGGTCTGCCGCGGTCTCGAAATCATTGTGGACCACATGGAACATGCCGAAGTTCCAGAATGCCTCGTACAGCATGGGGTCGATTTCAAGCGCGGTGTTGAATTCGCGGATTGCACCAGCGGCGTCGTCCTTGAGCATCAACACGAAGGCGAGTGAAGCGTGGGCCTCGGCCATGCCCGGCGCGACCTCGAGCGCGCGGCGGCTGTTGGCTTCGGCGGTATCGAGCATCTCGAGTTCGGACGAGTAGAAATGGTAATAGGTCGCGTCGCAGTCGGACAGGCCGGTCAGCGCGATTGCATAGCCGGGGTCCAGCTCTACCGCCCTGAGGAACAGCTTGCGGGCATTTTCGAGGTTGTCACGGCTCATGCTGTGCATCAGTTGCCGACCCTGAAGATAGCAGTCATAGGCCTGAAGGTTGCGCGTGGGCACTCGTTCGATGGCCTTTTTCTCTTTCGGGGCGATGACGATTTTCAGGGCGTCGACGATGTTGCGGGTGATTTCGTCCTGCACCTCGAACACGTCGGTGAGGTCGCGGTCATAGCGTTCGGCCCACAAATGGCCGCCGGTCTGGCCGTCGATCAACTGGGCCGTCACCCGCACCCGGTTGCCCGACTTGCGAACGCTGCCTTCGAGGATGAACATCGCGTCCAGATCGGTGCTGATCTGGCGGACGTTCACCGACTGGCCCTTGTAGGCAAAGGTCGAGTTGCGGGCGACGACGAACAATCGCGAGATCCTGGACAGGTCGGTGATGATGTCCTCGGCGATGCCGTCCGAAAAATATTCCTGTTCGGTATCGCCGCTCATGTTCGAAAACGGCAGCACTGCGATGGAGTAGCGTTCGGGGGTGGCGGGCGCAGATGAGTGCGGCGCGGGTGATCCGGAGGCGATCTGGAACACATGAACCGGCTTGGCGATGTTTTTCAGCTGTTTCAGCCCCAGGTCGCGGAAGGCGCAGTCGACCTTGCCGACAACCATATCGTGGGCGGGACCCGAAAGGCAGATGCTGCCCGGTTCCGACAGGCTTTCCAGCCGGGCCGCAACATTGACCCCGTCGCCATAGATGTCGTCGCCATCGACAATCACATCGCCGAGGTTGATGCCGATGCGCAGGGCGAACGCGTCGTCGATGAGCGACAGGGTCTGCTGGATCGCCAGCGCGCATTCCACCGCGTCCACGACCGAGGTGAACTCGGCGAGAAATCCGTCGCCCACGAGTTTGACGATGCGACCGTTGCGGCGGGTGATCTGGGGGTGAAAATGGTCGGCATGATGCTGCTTGAGCGTGGCAAGCGTTCCGGCCTCGTCCGAGGCCATCAGGGCGGAAAACCCCACCACATCCGCAATCATGATCGCTGCAAGCCGGCGCGTCACCTTGTTTCCCCCTTCTTCGTACGATCATACGACGTCCGCAGAAGGGGCGGAACTGCTTATCTGAGCGCCGGTTCGTCGTTTAGCGAGGAAAGCCGTGCTGGCGGATCTCGGCGGATCATCGGTTTAAAACCGGCGCTCGGTATCGCGCGTCAGGGTATAGGTCTGGCGCCAGATCTTTTCGAACAGCGGCAGGGATCGGGTGCGATAGACCTCGTTTGCCTGCAGGTCCTGGTGTTCTCATGGTCCGCTCAGCCAGGCTGCGCATGATAGCAACGCCAGGTTTTCGTGTTAGAGTCGGCGGAACTTCGCAGATGCCCGTGCCCTGAATTGTCCGGATTTCACGTATATGATAGCGAAACGATATCGGGACGGCGCAATGTCGGCAATCAGTCTGCCTTGTGCCCGCCCCCAAAGAATAAAAGCACAAACCGAAGGTTCAGGTGTTTCGACCACAGTTCTGACAGACGGTATCAAAACTGTCTGGCAATGGTTCCTGAGTAAGATTTTATCGACGCGGTCGACGTTCCTGCCTTTGTCCCTGATCGCAGCAGTGTCTTATGGCAAGGGATCGCAAAAGATGTTGATGGCACGTCAGCTGGCGGATGTCGAAGACCTGTATCGGCGGGAACGGGAGTTGCGCCTGATCTTTGTCTCGCAACAACGCGACCCCCTTTTGCTGGGCCTTATGATTGCAATGTGGGGCATGCTCGGGCTCATTGTCCTGCGTATTGCCGACTATCATTTTTCGGTGCTGGCCAAAGCCGCGTTTCTTTGGGAATTCATCCTGTCGATTTGTTAGGCCTCGGACAGGTATCGTGTTCTGCCGGAGCCATTGCGAGGGCTTACACTTGGTGCGTCGGGCGGTATGTTGATGTACCCGCACTTTGGACCAAGGACCGCTCATGATCGAATTGCGAGACCTGCAACTGCTGAGTGCCCTTGCGCGGCATCGCCATTTTGCCAAGGCGGCCGAGGAATGCGGGATCTCTCAGCCCGCGTTTTCGATGCGCATCCGCAATCTGGAGGAGCGGCTGGGCATCACCATCGTGCGCCGGGCCAACCGGTTTCAGGGTCTGACCGACGAGGGTGAGATGATCGTGCGCCGGGCGCGGCGCATTCTGGGCGACACCAAGGCGCTGGAACAGGAGGTCGCGTCGATCCGGGGCGAGATTTCCGGTTCGCTGATTCTGGGCGTTATCCCGACGGCGCTGGCCTTTACCGGGCGGCTGGTGCGGCGGCTGCATCAGGCGCATCCAAAGATCGTGGCGCGGATCGACTCGATGTCCTCGACCGCGATCCAGCAGGGGCTGGACGAGGGGACAATCGATGCGGGCATCACCTATGGCGATAGCATCGGCACCGATCTGCGCCATGTGCAGCCGCTTTACGAGGAAAGCTATGTGCTGTTGGTGCCCGGACACATGACCGACGAAACCGGGCCGATCCCGTGGGCGCGGGTGGCCGAGTTTCCGCTGTGCCTGCTGGAACCGCAGATGCAGAACCGTCGCATCCTCGACCGGATTTTTGCCGAGCTGGGCCTGCATCCGCGCGTGGTGGCCGAGACCAGCGGCTTTACCGCCGCCATGGTCATGGCGCGCGAGGGGCTGGCGGCGGCGGTGGTACCGCGCGTGCTGATCCGGGCGCTGGGCGACCCGGAGGGCACAAAGGTGCTGCCGCTGGTCGAACCCGAGGTGTCGAAACCGATCTGTCTGGCAACGCTGGAACGCGATCCGGAACTGCCGACGGTGGCGGCGCTGCGGCGGGTGGTAACCTCTTTACGGTGATAATTTGTCGTTATCGTGCGATTGAGATTTGCGATTTGACGATATGATGAGCTGATGAGAGACCGAGGCGTCAGTCGGAGGGCATCATGGCACCATTGGATACCAAGCCAGCAGGCGCGCCAAAGGGCGTCTGGAAGTCAGGTAAAGGCAAGGGGCGGCGCACGCCCAAGGGCCGTCAGTTCACGGATGAGGCACAGGCCGAGATTGCGCGCCTGCTGGGCGACCGCCCGCGCCGCCGCGATCTGCTTATTGAATTCCTTCACTTAATTCAGGATGCCCACGGCCATATCAGTTCCGATCATATCGCCGCGCTGGCGGTGGAAATGCGGATCGGTCAGGCCGAGATCTATGAGACCGCGACCTTCTATGCCCATTTCGACGTGGTCAAGGAAGGTGAGACGCCGCCGCCCGCGCTGACCATCCGGGTGTGCGATTCCCTGTCCTGCGAGATGGCTGGCGCCCAGCAGTTGCAGAAGGCGCTGGAGGACGGGTTGGACCGGTCACAAGTGCGTGTGCTGCGCGCGCCCTGCATGGGGCGTTGCGACACCGCGCCGGTGCTGGAGATCGGCCACAACCATATCGATCACGCGACCCCCGAAAAGGTGCAGGCCGCGATTGCCGCGGGTGACACCCATGCACATCTGCCCGAATACGAGAATTATGCCACCTATGAGGCAAACGGCGGTTACGCCAAGCTGAAAGAGCTGCGCGACGGCGGCAACTGGGAAGAGGTACAGGAAACGGTTCTGGCCTCGGGCCTGCGTGGTCTGGGCGGCGCTGGTTTTCCGTCTGGCAAGAAATGGGGCTTTGTTCGCATGAACGAAGGGCCGCGCTATCTGGCCGTGAACGGGGACGAGGGCGAGCCGGGTACGTTCAAGGACCGCTACTATCTTGAGCGCACGCCGCATGTCTTTCTGGAAGGGATGCTGATCGCCGCATGGGCGGTCGAGGCCGAGACCTGCTTTATCTACATGCGCGACGAATATCCGGCGGTACTGGAGATTCTGGCAAAAGAGATTGCCGCGCTGGAACAGGCCGGGATCGTTGCCAAGGGTTACATCGACCTGCGCCGGGGCGCTGGCGCTTATATCTGCGGCGAAGAATCCGCGATGATCGAGTCGATCGAGGGCAAGAAGGGCCTGCCGCGCCACCGCCCGCCATTCGTGGCGCAGGTCGGGGTCTTTGACCGTCCGACCCTGGTTCACAATGTCGAGACGCTTTATTGGGTGTCGAAGATCTGCCGCGAGGGGCCGCAGATCCTGAACTCGGTTGAAAAGAATGGCCGCAAAGGGCTGCGCAGCTATTCGGTCTCGGGCCGGGTGGCGAAGCCGGGTGTATACCTGCTGCCTGCAGGGTCGACCATTCTGGACGTGATTGATGCCGCCGGGGGCATGGCCGAGGGCCATGTGTTCAAGGCGTATCAGCCGGGCGGGCCGTCGTCGGGTCTGTTGCCTGCAAGCATTGACGACGTCCCGCTCGACTTTGACACGCTGCAGCCGCTTGGCACCTTTATCGGGTCTGCCGCTGTTGTGGTTCTGTCCGATCAGGACACCGCGCGGGATGCGGCGCTGAACATGCTGCGGTTCTTCGAGGATGAAAGCTGTGGCCAGTGCACGCCCTGCCGGGCGGGCTGTGAAAAGGCGGTCAAGCTGATGCAGGCCGACAAGTGGGACACCGATCTGCTGGAGGACCTGTGTCAGGTGATGGCCGATGCCTCGATCTGCGGTCTGGGGCAGGCGGCCCCGAACCCGATCCGTCTGGTCATGAAACATTTTGCCGACGAAATCTGAGGGGAGACAGAGCCATGCTTGACGCAAGCCCAACCAAGACCGTCACCTTCAGCCTGAACGGCGATGACGTCACCGTGCCCGAGGGCACCACGATCTGGGAAGCGGCCAATGGCCGGGGCCTGGTGATTCCGCACCTGTGCCACAAGCCTGCACCTGGCTATCGCCCCGACGGCAACTGCCGCGCCTGCATGGTCGAGGTGGAGGGCGAGCGCACGCTGGTCGCCTCGTGCATCCGGCCTGCGGCGGACGGTATGATTGTGAAGACCGACAGTGACCGCGCCGAGAAATCGCGCGCCATGGTTATGGAACTGTTGGTTGCCGACCAGCCCGAGCAGCCGCATGACGTATCCAGCCATTTTTGGGATATGGCCAGGCTGAACGAGGTCTCGGGCAGCCGCTTTCCTGCGAAAGAGGCCGAGAAAATCCCGCTGCTGGATGACAGCCACGTCGCGATGCGTGTCAATCTGGACGCCTGCATCAACTGCAACCTCTGCGTCCGCGCCTGCCGCGAAGTGCAGGTCAACGACGTGATCGGCATGGCCGGTCGCGGCCATACGGCGCAGGTGGTGTTCGACCAGAACGACCCGATGGGTGCGTCGACCTGTGTTGCTTGTGGCGAATGCGTTCAGGCCTGCCCGACCGGCGCGCTGATGCCCGCCACCGTGCTGGATGACCAGCAGCGCGGCGACAGCAAGGATTACGATTCCGAGACCGAAAGCGTCTGCCCGTTCTGCGGCGTAGGCTGCAAGGTGTCGCTGAAGGTCAAGGACGGCAAGGTCAAATATGTCGAGGGCATCAACGGTCCCGCAAACGAGGGCCGCCTGTGCGTCAAGGGTCGCTTTGGCTTTGACTACATCCACCACCCGCACCGCCTGACCAAACCGCTGATCCGGCGCGAAGATGCGCCCGCCAAGGGGCTGAATGTCGATCCGGGCGACCTGTCGACCCATTTCCGCGAAGCGACGTGGGAAGAGGCGATGGATCTGGCAGCCACCAGGCTGATGGCCCTGCGCGCCGAAGACCCACGTTCGGTTGCCGGTTTCGGCTCGGCCAAATGCACCAACGAAGAGGCGTATCTGTTCCAGAAATTCATCCGTCAGGGTTTCCGCCACAACAACGTCGACCACTGCACCCGTCTGTGCCATGCGTCGTCTGTGGCGGCCCTGATCGAGAATGTGGGTTCGGGCGCGGTGACGGCGACCTTCAACGAGATCGAGAACGCCGATGTGGCGATTATCATCGGCTCGAACCCGATCGAGAACCACCCCGTCGCGGCGACCTATTTCAAGCAGTTCGCCAAGCGTGGCGGCAAGCTGATCGTGATGGACCCGCGCGGCGTCGGCATGCGCAAGTTTGCCACCGAGATGCTGCAGTTCCGCCCCGGTGCCGACGTCTCGATGCTGAACGCGATCATGAACGTGATCGTCGAGGAAGAGCTGTACGACAGCCAGTACATCCACCGCTGGACCGAGAACTGGGAGGCCGAGAAGGAACATCTGCGCGCCTTCACCCCCGAGAAGATGTCCGAGATTTGCGGCATCGAGCCCGATCAGCTGCGCCGCGTCGCGCGCATCTTTGCAGGCGCCAAGGCCGGTCTGATTTTTTGGGGCATGGGCGTCAGCCAGCATATCCACGGCACCGACAATTCGCGCTGCCTGATCAGCCTTGCGCTGATGACCGGCAACGTGGGCAAGCCGGGCGCCGGTCTGCACCCGCTGCGGGGTCAGAACAATGTACAGGGCGCATCCGATGCGGGCCTGATCCCGATGTTCCTGCCGGATTATCAGTCGGTGACCGATGACGGCATCCGCGCCAGGTTCAACAGCGTGTGGAACTCGGAGGACTTCTCGAACGAGAAAGGCCTGACCGTGACCGAGATCATCGATCACGCTTATGCGGGCAAGATCCGGGGCATGTACATTCAGGGTGAAAACCCCGCCATGTCCGACCCCGACGCGGGCCACGCGCGCGAGGCGCTGGCCAAGCTGGACCTGATGATCGTGCAGGATATCTTTCTGACCGAGACGGCGAACTATGCCGACATCATCCTGCCCGCCTCGGCGCTTTACGAAAAGAATGGCACGGTGTCGAACACCAACCGTCAGGTGCAGCGGGTGCGCCCCGCCGTGCCGCCGCCGGGCGAGGCGCGCGAGGACTGGAAAATCACCGTCGAACTGGCGCAGCGCATCGGGTTGAACTGGGATTACACCGACGTGTCGCAGGTGTTCGACGAGATGAAGCTGACGATGAAGTCGCTCAACAACATCACTTGGGAGCGACTGAAGACCGAAACCATCACCTATCCGTCGCTCAGCGAGACCGATCCGGGTCAGGCGATCGTGTTCGGCGACGGCTTCCCGCGCCCCGAGGGCCGCGCCCGGTTCACACCCGCCAGTGTGATCCCGCCCGACGAGGCGCCGGACGCGGATTATCCGATGATCGCCACGACGGGGCGCCAGCTGGAACATTGGCACACCGGGTCGATGACCCGCCGGTCGCTGGTGCTGGACGCGGTCGAGCCCGAGGCCAACTGTTCGATGAACCCGCGTACGCTCAAGCTGATGGGGATCGAGCCGGGCGAGATGGTGCGCCTGACCACCCGGCGCGGATCCATCGAGATCATGGTGCGCGCCGACCGGGCCATTGCCGAGGACATGGTGTTCATCCCCTTCGCCTATGTCGAGGCGGCGGCGAACATCCTGACCAACCCGGCCATCGACCCCTATGGCAAGATCCCCGAGTTCAAGTTCTCGGCGATCCGGGTCGAAAAGATCGAGGCTATCGCGGCGGAATAACTCTCCTCCTCCTGCCGCGTGACGGGCGGTCCCTTCGGGGGCCGTCCTTTTTTGTTCGGCCATGTGCCGACTTTCAGGTTTGCGGTTTTCTGGTTCGTCAAACCAACGCGGTTTTCCCCCTTGGCGCTTTATGCGGGCATCGGTCAGGAGCGCGTCGGGAATCCAGCAACGAGTCAGATGCCCACAAAGCACGGCCGAAGCCATCCGCAAACACGTGCGGGGCGTTTGTTCTGAGGTAAAAACAGGAACTCGGCAGGACACCTGTGAGGTCGCCCAACCTTCACTTTGCCCAAAGATGAGGATGATAACGATGGCAATTGCATCCGGAACAAAAAACTAAAACGTGACCTGGCAAATTGGCCCGGAACAGCCCCGGGGGTCAGCAACAATTACAGAGACTGCTGTCCCGCAAGACCGGCGCCACAACTGCGCAGATTCAGAACGCCTTTGGCTGGCAGCCACATTCTGCGCGCGCGGCGATTTCGATGATGTGCAGGATGTGACAAACCGTTGAGCGATCAGGATATGACAAAGGAACGGTCTACCAGATCCCTGAACGGGAAGAGTGTATCCCACCTTGTATCTCATCTGTCGGACGACTGAGATACACAGCCGGAGAAAGGGGAGGATTTCCCCTTGTTTTGCGGGTCTTTCAGAGAAAGTGGCTGGGGTGGTAGGATTCGAACCTACGGTACGCGGTACCAAAAACCGTTGCCTTACCACTTGGCTACACCCCAACGGTGAGCGGCTATCTACGACTCTTGTTGGCGGGGTTCAAGGCCCATTTCGCAAAAAATGTGAGCCTTGGCATTCATTTTTTCCGGTGCTCAATCCGCGGTTTTCAAAAGCACCGCACCGGTGCGTTTTCCGGCCTCGACGGCCTCATGCGCAAGGTGGCAATCGGCGAGGCCGTGGATGGATTGGACGGGGCAGCGAAGGGCATTTGCGTTCAGCGCGCCGGTCAGTTTCGCAATGGCCGCGGCGCGCAGGGCAGGCGGCAGAAGATAGATCAGCGTCATCTCAAGCGTGACCGCTTTGAACATCAGCGGATAGAACGGCAGGGTGGGCGACATCTGCGCCGCCGAGCCATAGGCGTTGATGCGGCCGTTCTCGGCAATGACTTGGGTGTCCGTCCGGACGTTGAGGCCGAATTCGACCTCGACGATCCGGTCCACGGACCGGCCGCCATTGGCGGACAGAATCTGTTGCGGCAGATCGGGGTCCGAATAGTCGACAACGGCATCCGCCCCGGCGTCACGCACGCGGTCGAAACTGGCGGGCGCGGCAGTGGCGATCACCTTGGCGCCGCCCCATTTGGCAAGCTGCACCGCGAGATAGCCGACGGTGCCTGCGCCGCCCTGAACAAGAACGGTCTGCCCCGCCACGTCGCCGCCGGAAAACACCGTGTGACATGCGGTGAGGCCCGGAATGCCCAGAACCGCCCCGGTTTCCAGCGACACTGCATCGGGCAGGCGTACCGCCTGTTCCGTGGGCAGCGCGATCTGCTGGGCAGCGGTTCCGAAAGCGCGCTGCCACTGGCCGTTCCAGATCCACACGCGCTCGCCGATGCGGGTCTGCGGCACGCCGTCACCTACGGCGGAAATCACTCCTGCGCCATCACTGTGCGGAATGATGACGGGAAAGGGCGGCCTGGTGACGCCGGGCCGGGCCCCGGCGCGGGCCTTGACGTCGGACGGGTTCACGCCGGAATACTCCAGATCGACCAGCACCTCGCCGGGGGCGGGTTTGGGCGGATCCAGTTCGGTGAGTGTCAGGACGTCCTTCGCCGGGCCAAAGCTGCTGTAGGTGATGGCTTTCATGTGGTCTCTCCGCAGGGGCTGAGACCGGCACGATAACGCGATATGCGGCGAAGGCCAGACCCCACGGCGCGGCGATTTCGGCCCTATTCGCGGATCTCGTCAGCCGCCACGCCCCAGAGGTTGGTTTTCGGCGTCCAGCCGCGATAGCCCCCGGCCGAGATCCGGCACCAGTCGATGGTGCAGGTGCCAAGTCGGGCGACGACGCCGGTCTCGAACCGGGCGTTGACCTGCGAAGCGGGATCGGGGCGGGAATGGATCGGAACCATGTCCTGTTCGATCAGCACCGTCCTTGCGCCTGACAACAGCGCGTAATGCACCCAGCCACCGGCGCCGTCACGGTCCTGCACGCGGCGCCAGTTGCCGAATTCGGCGGTGATCTGCAGCGGCATGTCGCGGCGTTTGAACACCCAGTCGATTCGGTGGGTCAGCGACGGGCCACGCCGGACGTTGCCCTCGTTGGCTTTCATCGACACGAAACGGGGCAGCGGCAGGTTGGTGACCTGACCGCGTTTTTCCTCGGCGCTCGCGGCGGAAATGCCGAACGCGATGAGAAGAGTCGAAAACAGCGCCAGATACTGGCGTTTCACCGATACCGAATGCCTCACTGCCTGCCTGCTCTTATGCCTGTTGATCCGGTTTTGAAAAAAGGCTGCGTCAATTCAGCTTGGGGTTCTTGTGCCCCGCCTGATCCTGCGCCACGATGCCATGGCGCGCGCAGGATTGCAAAGCAGTGGGAGGGCCGAAGTGCCAAGAGAACGTCTGAGTGTTGTCGTAACGCGACGGTTGCCCGAAGCCGTCGAAACCCGGCTGAGTGAACTCTTTGATGTGCGTCTGCGCGAAGATGACACGCCGATGACCCGAACCGAGCTTGTCGAGGCGGTGAAAACCGCCGATGTGCTGGTGCCGACCGTGACCGACACGATCGATGCAGGATTGCTGGGGCAGGCGGGTGAACAGTTGCGGCTGATCGCGAATTACGGGGCCGGGGTGGATCATATCGACGTATCGACCGCACGGCAGCGGGGAATACTGGTGTCGAACACGCCCGGCGTTCTGACCGACGATACCGCCGACATGACCATGGCGCTGATCCTCGCCGTCACGCGGCGCATTCCCGAAGGTCTGGCGGTGATGCAGAAAGGCGACTGGACAGGCTGGGCGCCGACCGCTTTGCTGGGTGGCCGCATCGGTGGCCGCCGCCTTGGCATTCTGGGCATGGGGCGGATCGGTCAGGCCGTCGCCCGACGCGCGCGGGCCTTTGGCATGCAGGTGCATTACCACAACCGCCGCCGCCTGCGCCCCGAGGTCGAGGAAGAGCTGGAGGCGACCTATTGGGACAGCCTTGATCAGATGGTGGCGCGGATGGACGTGATCTCGGTCAACTGTCCGTCGACGCCGTCCACCTTTCATCTGATGAACGCGCGCCGTCTGAAACTGATGAAACCGTCTGCCGTGATCGTGAACACCTCGCGCGGTGAGGTGATCGACGAAAATGCCCTGACCCGCCTGATCCGTGCGGATGAAATCGCCGGGGCGGGGCTGGACGTATATGAACACGGCACCAACGTGAACCCGCGCCTGCGGCAATTGCCGAACGTGGTGCTGTTGCCGCATATGGGATCGGCCACCATCGAGGGCCGGATCGAGATGGGCGAGAAGGTCATCATCAACATCAAGACCTTCGAGGACGGCCACCGTCCGCCCGATCAGGTCGTGCCGTCGATGCTTTGAACGACCCCGGCGCCCGGCCATTTGTGCCGGGCGTTTTGGTTTTGTTGACAGGCCGGGCCGTTCTGCGGCGCCGGTCAAGGGTATTTGCACAGTCTGATTGTCAGGAGGAAAACATGCGCACACACTGTATTTCCAGTTATTTCATGGCCGCCATGCTGTCGGTTTCGCCGGCTTTGGCGCAGCAGACCGCTGATGCCGTGGCCCCGGAACTGGCAACCTCGGGTCAGGTCGAGACGCTGTCGCAGGCCGCAAAGGATGCTCTGGCGGCCAAGGACGCCGGTCAACCGGTCGAGGCAGCGAACTGGATGGTGGCGGCCGCCAATCCACTGGCGGTCGAAGCCGGGGCGCGGGTGCTGCGCGCGGGTGGCACGGCGGCCGATGCGATGGTGGCGGTGCAGGTCGTTCTGGGGCTGGTCGAGCCGCAATCCTCGGGGTTGGGCGGCGGGGCGTTCCTTGTCTGGTATGACGCTGCAAGCGGCGAGCTGACCACGCTGGACGCCCGCGAAACCGCGCCGCGCGCGGCGACGCCGACCTTGTTTCAGGACGAAAATGGTGAACCGCTGGGGTTCTTCGATGCGGTTGTCGGCGGTCTGTCCGTCGGCACCCCCGGCACGCCCGCGCTGCTGGAGGCGGCGCACCGCCGCTGGGGCGGCAAGCCGTGGCCGTCGCTGTTCGATGATGCGATCGGGCTGGCCGATGGCGGTTTTGCCGTCTCTCCGCGCCTCGCCGGTCTGGTTGCCGCCGATGCCGAGCGGCTGGCCCGGTTCCCGGCAACTGCCGACTATTTCCTGCCGGGTGGGCAGCCCGTTGCCGAAGGCGACACGTTGAAAAACCCTGCCTATGCCGAAACCCTGCGAACACTGGCCGCCGAGGGATCGGCGGGGTTTTACGGCGGTGACATCGCGGCGGGCATCGTCAGCGCCGTACGCTCTGCCCCCGGCAATCCCGGTGTCCTGTCCGGTGTCGATCTGGTGCTCTATCAGGTGATCGAGCGTGCGCCGGTCTGCGCTGCCTATCGCGCCTATGAGGTCTGTGGCATGGGGCCGCCTTCGTCGGGGGCGCTGACGGTGGGACAGATCCTGGGGATGCTCGACAGCTATGATCTGGCAGCGCTTGGTCCAACCAGCGCCGAAGCGTGGCGGCTGATCGGCGATGCCTCACGCCTCGCCTTTGCGGATCGGGGCCGGTACATGGCCGACAGTGATTTCGTGCCGATGCCGACCAAGGGGCTGGTCGATTCCGCCTATCTGAGCGGGCGCGGCGCGCTGCTGGACACCGGCGCGGCCCTGTCCGACGTGGCCCCCGGTACTCCCGAATTCGATCACGCCCTGATCTGGGCCGATGATCAATCGATCGAATTTCCGTCCACCTCGCATATTTCGATCGTGGACGCGCAGGGCAATGTCCTGTCGATGACCACGACGATCGAAAACGGCTTTGGCTCGCGCCTGATGACGAACGGGTTTCTGCTCAACAACGAATTGACCGATTTTTCGTTCCGCACCCATGCTGACGGTGTACCCATCGCCAACCGGCTGGAACCCGGAAAGCGGCCACGTTCATCGATGAGCCCGACCATCGTGATGAAGGACGGCAAGCCGGTGCTGGCCATCGGCTCTCCGGGCGGCAGCCGGATCATCGGCTATGTGGCCAAATCCATCATCGCGTGGGCGGATTGGGGCATGGATGTGCAACAGGCGTTGGCCCTGCCGCATCTGGTCAACCGATTTGGCACCTATGACGTGGAACAGGACACCGCCGCGACCGAACTGACCGAACCGCTGACCGCGCTGGGCTATGAGGTCAACGCGCGCGATCTGACCTCTGGCCTGCACGCCATCGAGATCGGCGAGGTGCTGAAAGGCGGGGCGGACCCGCGTCGCGAAGGCATCGCGCTGGGCGAATGAACCGCTACCGGGTTGTGGGTATTGTCCGCGACGCGCACGTTTCGTAGCAATGCGGGGCGGTCACGCAGACCGCAAAGGGGAGAAACACCATGGTTCAGGCCACGGCGCTGCCACGCAACGAGACCGGCATAGAAACCGTCATCGGCATCCTGAAACAACGATTTGGCGACAGGTTGCAGACCGGTGCATCGATCCGCGAACAACACGGCCACACGACGACCTGGATCAACAACCAGTCCCCCGACGCGGTGGTGTTTCCCGAAACCACGTCGGAAGTTTCGGACATCGTCAAGACCTGCGCCCGACACAGGGTTCCGGTCATTGCCTTCGGCACCGGCACCTCGCTGGAAGGGCATGTAAACGCGCCCGCTGGCGGGATTTCGGTTGATCTGATGCGAATGAACAAGGTTCTTGCGGTTCATGCCGAGGATCTGGATTGCGTGGTTCAACCCGGCGTCACCCGCGAGGACCTGAACACCTACCTTCGCGATCAGGGCCTGTTCTTTCCAATCGATCCCGGCGCCAATGCCTCGCTGGGCGGCATGGCCGCGACGCGCGCCTCGGGCACCAACGCGGTGCGCTACGGGACGATGAAGGACAACATCCTGAGCCTTGAGGCGGTGATGCCCGATGGCCGGATCATCCGCACCGGCACCCGCGCCAGGAAATCCTCGGCAGGTTACGACCTGACCCGCCTGCTGATCGGCTCCGAGGGGACGCTTGGCCTGATCACCGAAATCACCCTGCGCCTGCAGGGCATCCCCGAGGCGATCAGTTCGGCTCGCTGTTCCTTTCCCTCGGTCGATGCCGCCTGCCGCGCGGTGATGACGACGATCCAATACGGCATTCCGGTGGCCCGGATCGAGCTTCTGGACGAGCTTTCGGTTGCCGCCGCCAATGCCTATTCCAGGCTGGACCTGCCGGAAACGCCGCTGCTGCTGTTGGAATTTCACGGCTCCGAGGCCGGGGTGGTCGAACAGGCGGAAACATTCGGGGCCATCGCCGAGGAATTCGGCGGCACCGATTTTGCCGCCACCACCTCGACCGAAGACCGCAACAAGCTCTGGCAGGCGCGCCACGACATGTACTGGGCGTGCCTGCAACTGCGTCCGGGGGCGCAGGGGATTTCCACCGATGTCTGCGTTCCGATCTCGCGGCTGGCCGAAGCGGTGACCATGGCACAGGCCAAGACGGCAGAGCTTGGGCTGCTGGCCCCCGTCGTCGGCCATGTCGGTGACGGGAATTTCCACACGCTCGTGCTGTTGGACATGGCCAATCCCGACGAGGTTGCCAAGGCCGAAACCTTTGTCGGCTGGCTGAACGAACTGGCGATATCGATGGACGGAACCTGCACGGGTGAGCATGGAATCGGGCAGGGCAAAAAGCCCTATCTCGAAAAAGAACTCGGCCCGGCCACGCTTTACATGAAAGCGGTCAAGGCGGCGCTTGATCCCGACAACATCATGAACCCGGGCAAGATTCTCTAACTTTGCAAAGCCGCGAGTTTCGCGCCCTTGCCGGCGCTGCAAGCCGTCAATCGTCGGCTTGTGAGTGGCCTAGGTCGGTTTTGCGCAATTTTAAGTCGGATGGACTTGGCGCTGTGCCCTGCCGTTCGGCATAAACCATCCCAAACAGACTCAATCCGGAGAGCGGGCAAATGAAAACCCAAGTCAAAGCACTGGTCGTCGGCGGTGGTGCCGTCGGGACCTCGATTGCCTATCACCTGGCCAAGGCGGGCTGGGACGACGTCATGCTGATCGAGCGGGACGAACTCACCTCGGGTTCGACATGGCACGCGGCGGGTCTGCTGCCGCTCTTCAACATGTCTTACGCGACCACCCACATTCACAAATATTCGGTCGATTTCTACAAGACGCTGGAAGAGGAAACCGGGCTGAACGCCGGTTTCGCCGTCGTTGGCAACTTGCGCATGGCGCAGACGCAAGAGCGTATGGACGAATACATGCTCTATGCCTCGACCGCCGAAACCTGCGACGTGAAATACGAGTGGCTGACCCCGGACCAGATCAAGGAGCGCTGGCCACTGATCGAAACGGGCGACTTGAAGGGCGCGATCTATCACACCGAGGATGGCTATATTAACCCCGCTGACGTGACCCAGGCGATGGCCAAGGGTGCCCGCCAGCGCGGTGTCGATATCGTGCGCAAGATGCAGGCCGATGCCTTTCACTGGAACGGCACCCATTGGGAGGTCACCTGCACCAAGATGGTCGAGCAGGGCGGCAACCTGGTGCCTTCGGACGAGCAGGTGGTGATCACCGCCGAGCATGTCGTGACTGCCAGCGGCAACCATGCGCAGCGCACCGCCAAGATGCTGGGCATCAAGATGCCCGCGATCCCGGTCGAACACACCTTTATCGTCATGGACAAGGACCCCGAGCTGGTCAAATGGCGCGAAGCGGGCAACCCGGAGCACCCCGTCGTGCGCGACGCTGACAACGAATCCTACGCCCGCGAAGAGCGCGGCGGCTGGATTTTGGGCATTTATGAACACGGCGCGCCCGCGCGGTTCGAACATGGCGTGCCCGACAGCTTCCGCGCCGATCTGTTCCCGCTGGAACTGGACCGGATTGCCGAACAGTACATGGCGATGGCCGAACGCGTGCCGTCCTGTGCCGAAAGCGGCCTCAAGGACGATTTCAACGGCCCGATCTGCTATACCCCCGACGGCAACCCGCTGGTCGGCCCGGCACCGGGCCTGCGCAACATGTGGCTGGCCGAGGGTTTCAGCTTTGGCATCACCGCCGCGGGCGGCACCGGCTATTACCTGGCGCAGATGATGGTGGACGGCGAGGCCGAGATCGACATGGCGTCGCTCGACCCCAAGCGATATTCGTCGAACTGGATGACCACCGAATTCGCGGCCCGCAAGAACGAAGAGTGCTATGAGCACGTCTATATCCTGCACCACCCGGACGAAGAGCGTCAGGCCTGCCGTCCGCTGCGTACCGCGCCCGCCTACGACCGCCAGAAGGCCCGCGGTGCACAGTTCGGCTGGGTCAACGGCTGGGAACGCCCCAACTATTATGGCCCGCTGGACGCACCGGAAAACTTCGACCACGACACCCGCTCCTTCCGCCGTGGCGGCTGGTGGCAATATGCCGTCGAAGAAGCCAAGGCGATCCGCAACGGTGTTGGCCTGATCGACGCGACCGCGTTCACCAAGCACGTCGTCAAAGGCCCGGGTGCCACCCAGTTCCTGGATTGGTTCACCTGCAACAAGCTGCCCAAGGTCGGCCGCATCAACCTGACCTATGCGCTGACCTCGCACGGCACCACCCGCACCGAATACACCATCGTCCGCAACGGCGAGAACAACTACTATCTGGTCTCTGCCGGTGCCTGGTCCGAGTATGACGCGGACTTCCTGCGCAAGGCCGCCGAAGACAAGATGGAAGAGTTCGGCTATATCGAGATCCAGGACGTGACCACCCAGTGGGGTGTCTTCGCCATCGCCGGGCCGAAATCGCGTGATGTGCTGAAAGAGGTGATCGTCGACGCCGATCCGGCAACCGCGCTGTCGAACAAGCGATTCCCGTGGCTGTCGGCCAAGCAGATCGAACTGGGCATGTGCCCGGTGAACGCGATCCGCGTGGCCTATACCGGCGAGCTGGGCTGGGAGCTGCATCACCCGATCGAGATGCAGAACTACCTGTTCGACCTGCTGGAGAAGGCTGGCGAGAAGCACGGCATGAAGCTGGTGGGGGCACGCGCCCAGAACTGGTTGCGCCAGGAGAAATCCTATCGCGCCTTCGGTAACGAACTGGGCCGCGACGCGACCCCGCTGGAAGCCGACCTGCCGCGCTTTGTTGATCTGGAGAAGGACTTCAACGGCAAAGCCAAACTGGAAGAGACCGGCGTCCGCGTCAAATGCTGCACCCTGCTGATCGACGGCCCTGCCGATGCCGATCCCTGGGGCCGCGAGGCGCTTTATGCCGAAGACGGCACCCGTGTGGGCCGCCTGACCTCGGGCGGCTACTCGGTGGCGTTCGAGAAATCCATCGGCATGGGCTACGTGAAGCCCGACTACGCAGTGGAAGGCACCAGGCTGCAGGTCAAGATCCAGGACAAGCTGTGGGATGCGGTCGTCACCTGCGACAGCCCCTATGATCCCAAGAACGAAGTCATCCGCAAGGACGGCTGATCAAACAAGGCCCCGGAGAGATCCGGGGCCTTTGCCTTTCTGGGCAACAGCCAACCGATGGCGACGCAACGGTTGCACTGACCGATTTCGATGAGCGGTTCCAGCCTACATCTGGCAGATGCTGAAAAGCGAAGAATTGAACGCTCTCAAAGTCCCATCTGGTGAGCAAGGATCGCTAGAGCTCTTCGATCAGTGAAAAAAATGCGCCGTCCGGATCACTAAAGACGACCTTGCGGCGTTTTCCAGCCATTGTTTCGCTGTCACTTACCCGACGCGCCCCATTGTCTTCGGCAAGGTGGCAAGCATCTTTGGTTGACTTGACCCTGATGCTTGGAACCCATGTTGCCGTCGAACCGTCTGGTCGATGCCTTCGATGTTGCGTAGCGACCGGGGTGCCCGACGGTCCGATTATGGTAACATCTTCCTGTTCCCTCTTGGGACAGACTCGCCAGCCAAAGAGCTCGGCGTAGAACAGTTCCGGGAATTCTTTCTCTTCGGTGAAGTAGACCTCGGGGCCGAATTGTCGGCAAGGCACCGGGAAACCATGCCTGGATAGTGAAATCCCCAGAAGCGCTCCGAGTGGATCTCGAATGAGCGCATTGCGCCCAACGCCTGGTACCTCGAATGGGGCCCGGACGTTCGTTCCTCCAAGCGTTTTGGCGCGCTCCACCGCCACGTCCACATCCGGGACTTCGGTGTAGGCGATCCAACCATTCGACTGCTTGGACGGGGTTTCGGCAAGTCCGGCGCCTGCTTCGTCATCGGAAAAGGCCAGGACAAAATCCTTCTCACCGCCACCCCAGGCAAAATCCGTTGCCCGCTCGATCTGGTACGTCCAATTGGTGATACGCTGGTAGAATGCCATCGAGCGCTTCCTGTCAGACGTGAAGAGATCATGCCATACGATTTGACCGACTTTCGACTGCGTCATCATCCTATCTCCTGACATCTTTGTGCTTCTTGACGCTTCGGACCATCTTACCGAAGGCCTTGTCGCGTGACCTGCGTTCGGCGAGGCTGGCAGAGTTAAACGCGTCTTCGGCCAAGAGTTTGCGCCATCTTTCCAGCCGCGAAGCATCTAGGGCACCTTCTTCGATAGCCTCCAGAACGGCGCACCCCGGTTCGGTTCTGTGCTGACAATCCTTGAAACGGCAGTTTGCGGCCAACTCCTGGATATCGGAGAAAAGGTTACTGATCCCCTGAACCGCGTTGGTGAGCTGCAACTCCCGCATACCAGGGGTGTCCAGAATCAGACAGCTATTGGGCATCGGATGAAGCTCGCGCCTTGTCGTGGTGTGCCGACCTTTTGCGTCATCCTCGCGGATGGCCTTGGTTTCGATGGCTTGGCTGTCGAGCAGCGAATTGGTCAGCGTCGACTTCCCGACTCCGGACGAACCGAGGAAAGCCACCGTCTTGCCCGGCTTGCACCAGTCGGCGAGTTCCGCCCGGGGCGCGCTGCCACGAGCATCGAGTGCAACTATGTCGATCAGGTCCGACACAGCACGGGCCGCGTCGATGTAGCGTTGCGGGTCTGTAGCCAGGTCGGTCTTCGTGAGCACGATAACCGGCGTGATCCTTGCCTCGAACGCCAGTGCGACATAGCGTTCGAGCCGGGCAATGTTGAAGTCCTGATTGCAAGACGTGACGATGAAGGCCGTGTCGATGTTTGCAGCGATCAGTTGTTCCTGGCGGTCGGTGCCAGGTGCGCGTCGTTTGATGAGGCTTTGACGCCCGAGCACCTGACTGGACCTCGGGCGATCCGGGTCCAGCATCAGCCAGTCTCCGACAGTTACATCGTGTCTGGGCGGAAGCATTGTTTCAATGTTCTCGCCAATGACGTGTACCGCGTTGCGATGTATTTCGACCACCCGGACTGGTGGTGTCGCGGCCAATTCGTCGACGCTTATTTGCTGGGCGAAGAAGGGCTTCCAACCCAGTGCCTGAAGAGGGCTGAGTTTTGCCTTGATATCGGTGTCACTTTGGCGCGGTGAAAGGAAATGGGAATAATCCCGTATCATTGCGTGTCAACTTTCATGTCTTGGCCGCAAGTTGGGCTTGGGCGCTGATGGTTTGGAAAAAGATTGCAACCCAACAGTCGCCGTCAAAAAAAGAGTGACGGCGTCATCTATCGAGGTTGGATTTGCACCGGGAGGCTCACTGCCTCCCTTCCTTACCGGGACATGAAATCTCCATTTCGGATGGCGGCTGTATAGGTTCAAATGATGCCAGACGCAACCGTATGCATGTGACAAAGACCGTTCCGTACATTCAAGAGAGCGGTTAATCGACCAGAGGAAAGGAATAAGCGTTTCGTTCGCTGACCCGCCTCTGATTTGGTTTCGCAATTGCCAAGTCGTTCCGCGTGTGGTGCCGCCGTGTCGAGGTCGTACAGCTTGTGTTCTCAGACCCGGGTTGACCGTTTCTTATCAACGTCCGTTTGAACCAGGCACCCCAATGACCGATTCAGGTAGCAACCTCCAGTTGGTCGACGGCGCCGTATTTAACTAGATGGCGACCGAAACCACGCACCCTCAATCCGTTGCGTAATGCTTTGACTTAATTCAACAGCTTCAGGCGGGCCAGCACGTCGTCCATGGCGTTCACATAAGGATGGCAGGTCAGCGAGACGACCTGTGTGAACTGTCCGCTGACATAGGTCCGGACAAAGTGGCCCTCCCAGGCGTCGCCCTTGCATCGCTTGATGTTCAGCTGATCGTGGCCCTTGTAGTTCACCGAGTACTTTCCAAGCGACACTTCGCTGAACGCGGTGCGATATTCGGCCTTGTTGGTGATGCTCGACACGCCCTTGAAGCTGCTTGCCGGAAACGGCTCTTCGATCAGGACATTCGCCCTGTCCGGCTCGCCCATATAGATCGACAGGCCGGTGGCCGGGTCATGAGTGTAATCGACGATGAACGTCGCGCCGGGTGAATACTCCTCGGCCTGACCAACATGTGTGTCCGAGCGGTCACCGTGAGTGGGGACAAAGCGATTGGCCAGCACCTCGCAGATCATGCGCCCCCTGATCGGGTCTTGTTGTGCCAGCACTTGCGAAGACAGCAAGATCAGCAGAATGGCGGCTATGGTCTTCATGGCAGGTATACTCCCAATCAGGAGTGTACCATAAAACCGCCTTCAGATCATCCGAGGGCTTCCAAACCTCAATTTGCCTTGCTGCCCCTTCACCCCCCGAAATCGGCCGATGTGACCTGACCGTCACCATCCTTGTCGACCTTGGCAAACCAGCTTTCGGTGCCGTTCAGGAATTCTTCCTGGCTGACCGATCCGTCGCCATCGACGTCGTTGAATTCGCGGCGCAGGCCGTTCACCGGGCCTTTCAGCCCCTGTGGGGCGTCGTTGGCCGCCATGTCTGCTGCGCGGGTTTCGTCGAACAGGTCGTATTCCGAGGGGTCCAGCACCTGATTCTCGTCCGCGTCGAACATATAGAACACGTCCGCGCGCTTTTCGCGGGCTTCTTCCAATGACACGGCACCGTCCCCGTCGTTGTCCCAGTTCTCGATGAAATGTGCGCCCGGAACCGGCGTTTCGGCCAGTGCAAATCCAACCACCAGAATGAATGCAGGTCCTGCTAGCAATGCGGGTTTCATGGCGTGATCTTCCTTTTCGTTTTCATGCCCTGAATGTGAAACGGATCAGCGCCGGATATCCGGCGCTGCCAGAATGACGCAGGTCATCCGGTCAGTTCATCAAAACATTCCAGGGCCTTGGCCGCATACATCATCGACGGCCCGCCACCCATCTGGATCGACATGGCCAGAACGTCGGCGACCTCTTCCCGCGACGCGCCCGCATTGACCAATGCCTCGACATGCAACGAGATGCAGGGTTCGCACCGAACCGCCACCGAGATGCCAAGCGCTACGTATTCCTTGGTCTTGTAATCCAGCGTGCCGCCTTCCTTGACGGCCTTGCCCAAAGCCCCGAAGGCGCGCGCGGTGTCGGGGATAGCCCCGTTCAGGTTCCGCAGGCCGGACCGGGTTGCGGACAGTTTCTCTTGCCAGTTCATGCAGGGTGCCCCTTTGCAAACATATCATTGTTTGCATGTGTAGGGCGCTGACCGGGCCGTCTCCTTGATCTTGATCAGGTGCGGGGCCTTTCCGCGATCAGGGCGAGGTTGTTTGCGGGCATCTCCACCACTTCGACCATCTCAAGGCCCGAGGCCTGGATCAGGTCGATCATGTCGAAATCGTCCTTGTAGCCGATCTCGGGGTCCTGCGCGGTCAGGGCCGCGTGGAACCTGGCATCGCCCTCGCTGGTCAGCTCTCCGGCGCGCATGAACGGCCCGTACAGAACGAATCGCCCACCGGGGGCAAGGGCCGCTGCAACCTCGCGGATCAGCGCCGTGGTTTCGGGCTGGCTGATGAGGTGCAGCAGGTTGATCAGGATGATCAGGTTCTGCCCGCCGTGGCGGGAGCCCCACCCCCCGGCCGTCGCATTCAGGTTCCGCGCGGGCAGGACATTCGCCAGATCCGTAGCATAGGCGTCGATGCTGGCCCGGCGCTCGGCGTCGACCTCGGTCGGCTGCCATGTGGTCTGCGGAAACCGCTCGGCAAAGGCGGCAACATGCTGTCCGGTGCCGCTGGCCAGTTCCAGCGCCTTGCCTTGGCTCGGCGCCACATGGGCCAGCAGGTCGCACAGCGCCTGCGCGTTGCGGCTGGCGGCCGGCGCCACCAGCCTTGCGCCGTCGCCCTGTTCGGCAACGCCGGCATTCGCGGGCAGCTTGCGCCGGGTCATGACCGCAACCTGTCCGGCCGCAGCGCGGCGACCACCTGTGACTCCAGTTCCGGCGCGTTGCCGACGGTCAGATCCGCCACCAGTCGCGACGCGGCAGGGGCGGATTGAAACCCGTACCCGCCCTGACCGGCGCACCAGACAAAGCTTGGCCGGGCCGGGTCGGGGCCCAGCACCAGCGATTTGTCGGGGGCAAAGCTGCGCAACCCGGCCCAGTTGGTTTCGACCCGCGTCACCGGTTCGGTGACCATTTCTTCGTACCGCGCCAGCCCCTCGGCCAGAACCATGTCGTCGGCATAGGCGTCATGCGGTTCAACCGGATCGGCATCGGCGGGCGAGACCAGCAGCTTTCCCGCGTCAGGCTTGGCATACCACGTCTCGCCAACCCCCATCAGCAGGGGCCAGCCGGTCACGTCATGCCCGCCCGGCGCGGGCAGGCGCGCCATCGAGCGGCGGCAGGGTGTGATGCCGATGGGATCGATCCCGGCCAAGCGGGCGATCTGATCCGCCCAGGCTCCGGCAGCATTCACGAGTGTGCGGGCCTCATACCGGCCGTTGGCGTCGACCCGCCAATGACCGTCACTGACGATACCGGTCACCTGTTTCCGGGTCAGAACCGACCCGCCATTGGCGCGGATCTGCCGCGCGAAATCCTGCAGCATCCGGTCGGTGTCGATATCCTGCGCCCGGCCGCAATAGGCGGCAAATGCGACAGTATCGGGATTCAGGATGGGCACGCGCGCAAAGGCGTCGTCCAGCCCGATCGGCTCCAGCCCGAGATCCAGACAGTCGGCATCGAATTGCGTCCTCTGATCGTGCCCGCCAATCAGCATCAGACCGCGCGGGCTCAGGTAACCGCCGTTTGCCGTGGTGTGGTATTCCGTGCTGGCCATGCTCAGGGCGACCACCGGCGGCAGGCCATAATTCGGCTCGAACAGGGCCGCCGACCGGCCTGACGTGTGATAGCCCAGCGCGTCCTCGGCCTCCAGCACGGTGACCGAGCCATGCTCGGACAGCCGCGCACCCGCGCTCAGCCCGGCAATTCCGCCGCCGATCACCAGAAAATCGATCATGCCTGTTCCTCCGTGCGGTCGGTGGCGGGCGGCGGTGTTTGGCTCAGCGCGGCGATCCGCGTGTAAAGTTCGGGTGACAATTCATCCGAAATCGCCGCCAGCGAGGGCGCAAGCTGTTCCGCGCTGCGCGCCGAGATGATCGGCAGCAGGCCCGCCGGATTGGCCGCGACCCACGCTACCGCAAGGGTCGCCGGGTGGGTTCCCAGCTCTGCCGCCAGATCGGCCAGCGCCCGTGCGGTGTCGTACATCCAGCTTTGCCCATACCGCACGGCATACCCCTTGTCCTCGGTCAGCCGCCCCTGACCCGAATTGGCGTATTTGCCGGTCAACAACCCCCCGCCCAGTGGGGAATAGGGCGCAACCGCGATGCCCTGATCGGCGCAGGCGGGCAGGATCTCGACCTCGGCCTGGCGTTTGACCAGATTGTACATCGGCTGCAACAGGTCGATACGCAGGTCGAACCCGGAGGCGACGCCCGCGGCCTTCATCACCTGCCATGCGGCAAAGTTGGACAGGCCGATATAGCGGATCTGCCCTTTTCGTTTGAACTCGGCAAAACAGGCCAGTGTCTCGGCCAGATCGGTGCCGGGATCGAAGCGGTGCAGGTACAGCGCATCCACCATGTCGAGGTTCAGCCGCCTGCGGCAGGTGTCGAACTGCGCCCGGATATTGTCGGGCTTTGCACTGTCATAGCCCACCTTGGTCGCGATCATCAGCCTGTCGCGATCCTGCATGATCATCTCACCCAGAAGCGTCTCGGCCTGACCGTCGGTATAGACAAAGGCAGTGTCGAAATGGGTGATGCCCGCGGCGCGGCTGGCCTCATACATCCTGCGGCTTTCGGCGGCGTCCGCGCGCCCGCCAAATTGCATCGTGCCAAAGGCGAACCGGCTGATCGGGGTTCCGTCGGGGGTGGTCAGTCTGGTGGTCATGGCCGGACCATTGCATGCCGGTGCTGGGTGGGAAAGAGCTAAGATTTTTCGCGATAACTTGCCTTTGCTCGATGCGGCGTCCCATAGTGCGCAAAAGAACATCTCAGGGGGAGAGAACGTGGACAGTCAGGCACTGCACCCGATCGCAACCGCACATATACCCGGTTACATGCCCGGTCCCGATGGCAGCGATCCGCTTTTCATCGGCGTCGCCATCGTGACCATCGGACTGATCGTGTTCATCGGCGCGATGTATTTCACGCTGCACTCCCTGCCCGAGCGAATGGCGCATCACGGCAATCACACACAATTCCAGGTCATCGGCATCCTCGCCCTGATCGCACTGTTCACGCATAACAACATCTTCTGGGTCGCGGCGCTGTTGATCGCGGCATTCCGGATGCCCGATTTCCTGACCCCGCTGCAGTCGATGGCGTCGTCGCTCAGCGGCATCCTCAGCCGCATACCGGGCGGGGCCGCGGCCGCGCCGGAACAGGCGGAGCCGCAGCCCCAGGCAGAGGAGGGTCAGCGCGATGTTTGAGCTTCTGATCTGTTCGCTTGTCACCATCCTGCCCGATTATCTCTATCGCCGCTATCGCCAGGGCAAGCGCTGGGGGCATGAGATCACCTTCTTCTCGATGTGGTACGAGTTGCGGCATGGCATAACGCTCTGTGCGGTTCTGACCATTTCCCTGATCACGCTGGTGTTTTTCTATCATCCGTCGGCCACCTCCGTGCAGTCTTTCTTTCGCACGGTGACGATCCTGCCCGAAACCGGCGGGCGTGTGTCCGAGGTGCATGTCGAGAACAACCAGTTCGTCGAGGCAGGCACGCTGCTGTTCCGGCTGGACGATGCCAGCCAGCAGGCAGCGGTTGAAACGGCCGGGCGCAAGGTCGAAGAGGTCGAGGCCTCCAAGGTCGTGGCACAGGCTGATCTTGCCGCCGCCATGGGCTCGGTCGCGCGGGCCGAGGCATCGTTGCAGCAGGCCAATGACGATCTGGCACGCGAGCAGGAACTGCTGGATCGCGGATCGAGCGCTGCGCGGGAAAAAGAGGTCGAACGTTTCACAAATCTGGTGGATATCCGCGAGGGTGAACTTTCTGCGGCCCGGGCGCAGCAACAGGCGGTCGAGGAAAACATTCGCGTGCTGATCCCGGCGCAGCTGGCCAGCGCAAATGCCGCGCTGGAACAGGCAGAGGCCGAGCTTGCCAAGACATCCGTCTATGCGGGCGTCTCGGGGACGATCGAACAGTTCACGCTGCAAGTGGGCGATTACATCAATCCGATCCTGCGCCCCGCCGGAATTCTGGTGCCCAGGGAATTCATCGACCGCCACCGCTATGTCGCCGGGTTCCCGCAAATCAGCGCCAGCGTGATCAAGCCGGGCATGTATGCGGAAATGGCCTGTCTGGCAAAACCCTTCACGGTCATTCCGATGGTCATTGTCGGGATTCAGGATGTGGTGCCGTCGGGCCAGCTGCGGCCAAGCGATCAACTGGTCGATCCGCAGGATTATCCGCGCCCGGGAACCGTGACCGTATTCATGGAGCCGATCTATGAGGGCCAGGCCGACGGCATACCCGCAGGTTCGACCTGCATGGCCAACGCCTATACCAACAACCACGACATCCTGCACCACGAGGATCTGAGCACCGGGCGCTGGGCATACCTGCATGTGGTCGACACGGTGGGTCTGGTCCACGCGATCCTTCTGCGTATCCAGGTGCTGCTTCTGCCCGTCAAGACGCTGGTGCTGAGCGGGCATTGAAAAAGGCCCGCCGGGTATCGGCGGGCCTTGGTTTTGCGGTCGCTTGGAACGTTACTGCGGAATGTCGCCTTCGATGCCTTCGACATAGAAGTTCATGCCGGCCAGCGTGCCGTCATCGGCGGTCTCGCCCTCGGCCAGCCAGTCGGAGCCGTCCTGCTTCTTCAGCGGGCCGGTGAACGGGTGGTAGGAGCCGTCGGCGATCGAGTCCTTCAGCGCCAGCGCCGAGGCCTTGACTTCGGCCGGAACCGCGTCCGTGATCTCACCGATGCCAACCATGCCTGCGCCGATGCCGTCCCAGGTGTTCACGGTTTCCCAGCTGCCGTCCATCACCGCCTTGGTGCGCGCGATATAGTAGGGCGCCCAGTTGTCGATGATCGAGGAGACACGCGGTTTGGGAGCGTATTCGCTCATGTCCGAGGCCTGGCCAAAGGTGATCACGTTGCCCGCGGCCTGCGCTGCGGCCTGCGGTGCGGTCGAATCGGTGTGCTGCAGGATCACGTCGGCGCCCTGTTCGATCAGCACCTTGGCGGCGTCGGCCTCTTTCGCCGGGTCGAACCAGGTATAGGCCCAGACGATCTTGAACTCGACATCCGGGTTCACCTTCTTGGCGTGGATATAGGCCGAGTTGATGCCCCGGATCACTTCGGGGATCGGGTAGGAGCCGATATAGCCGACGATGTTCGATTGCGTCATGTTGCCCGCAATATGGCCCTGCACCGCGCGGCCTTCATAGAAGCGGGCGGAATAGACCGACACGTTCGGCGCGGTCTTGTACCCGGTGGCGTGTTCGAATTTCACGTTCGGGAATTTCTTGGCCACGTTGATTGTCGGGTCCATGTAGCCGAACGAGGTGGTGAAGATCAGGTCGGCCCCTTCCAGTGCCATCTGGGTCATCACCCGCTCGGCGTCCGGGCCTTCGGGTACCGATTCGACAAATACCGTTTCGACCTTGTCGCCGAACTCGGCTTCGACGGCCTGGCGGCCCTTGTCGTGCTCATAGGTCCAGCCGCCGTCGCCCACCGGGCCGACATAGACGAAACCGACCTTGGTCTTGTCCTGCGCAACGGCGCCGGTCGCCAGACCGATCGCCACTGCGGCTGTTGCCAGAAGTGAAGTGATTTTCATGTGGTTACTCCCCAAGTTGGTTCAGTTGGCCACTCTTAATGAGTGGCGTGGAAGGACCGGCCGAGCGAGGCAGGCGCGCTGCTCTTGTCGGCCGAAAGGATCACAAGCACAAGGATCGTGATGAGATAGGGCGACATTGCCAGATACTCGACCGGGATGGCAACGCCCGCCGCCTGCAGGTTCAGCTGCACCACGGTCACGCCGCCAAACAGATAGGCCCCCAGCAGCACGCGCCACGGTTTCCAGCTGGCAAAGACCACCAGCGCCAGCGCGATCCAGCCGACGCCCGCCGTCATGCCCTCGGTCCACTGCGGTACGCGGATGAGGCTGATATAGGCCCCGCCCAGACCGGCGCAGGCGCCGCCGAACATGATTGCCAGAATGCGGATCTTGATCACCTTGTAACCCAGCGCATGGGCGGCATCGTGGTTTTCGCCCACCGCGCGCAGGATCAGGCCGACGCGGGTGTATTTCAGCACGTACCAGACCGCCGCGATCAACGCGATGCCGAGATAGAGGATAAGGTCGTGGCTGAACAGAATCGGGCCCACGACCGGCAGATCGCTGAGGACGGGAATGTCCAGCCGCCCCATCTGCGGCGGTTTGATGCCGACATAGGATTGCCCCATCAGCGCGCTCAGGCCCAGACCGAACAGGGTCAGCGCCAGACCGCTGGCAACCTGGTTGGCCAGCGCGATCTGGGTCAGGATCACGAACAGCAGCGACAGGATCGCGCCGCCGATGGCCGCCGCGACAAAGCCCAGCCAGGGCGAGCCGGTTTCGACCGAGATGGCAAAGCCGCAGATCGCGCCGACGATCATCATGCCTTCGACGCCAAGGTTCAGAACCCCCGCTTTTTCCACCACCAGTTCGCCAATGGCGGCCAGCAGCAGCGGGGTGGCGGCGACCATCAGCGAGGCCACCAGCAGGACGGGATTGATTGCAGACAGGTCCATGGATCAGGCCACCTCTTTGCGGGCCGCGCGAACGCGGTAGTTGGTCAGAAGATCAAGCGCCAGCAGGAAGAACAACAGCATCCCCTGGAACACCTGGATCGCGGCGGCTGGCAGGCCCAGGCTGCCCTGGGCGATCTCGCCGCCGATATAGGTCAGCGCCATCAGGCCCCCAGCCAGCAGGATGCCCACCGGATGCAGGCGGCCCAGAAAGGCCACGATGATCGCGGTAAAGCCATAGCCGACGTTGAAGTCGATCGAGATCTGCCCCGATGGGCCGGCCACCTCGAACAGTCCGGCAAGCCCAGCCAGCGCCCCCGACATTCCAAGGCAGAACAGGATCAGCCGCGCCGGGTTGACACCTGCGAATTTCGCGGCGCGCGGCGCTTCGCCGGTCAGCCGGATGTGGAACCCGGTCATGTGACGGTTCAGCAGCACATAGGCAAAGATCACCGCGACAAAGGCCGCGACCACACCCCAGTGCATGCCCGATCCGGCAAAGATCTCGGCGTTATGCGCGCTGGCATAGGATTGCAGGTTGCGCGAGCCGGGAAAGCCGAACCCTTCGGGGTTCTTCAACAGACCCAGCGAGACCGAGGCCAGCATCTGTTCGGCCACATAGACCAGCATCAGCGAGACGAGGATCTCGTTGGTGCCGAAACGCACCTTCAGAAAGGCCGGGATCATCGCCCAGAGCCAGCCGCCGAATGCGCCGGCGATCACCATGATCGGAAAGATGTAAAAGGCCTCCATCGGGTAAAAGGCCAGCCCCGCACCGGCGCCGAAAATGGCGCCCATGATGTATTGGCCTTCGGCCCCGATGTTCCAGATACCGGCGCGAAATCCCAGCGAAAGGCCGATGGCGATCAGCACCAGCGGCGCACCCTTTACCAGCAGTTGCGGGCGATAGAAGAACGCGAACTCGCCAAACAGCGGATCCCAGAAAATGGTCTTGATCGCCTCGACCGGGTTTTTGCCCAACGCGGCGAACAGCAGCCCGCCGAACACCATTGTCGCCAGCACCGCAACCAGCGGCGTCGCCATCGACCAGGCCTGTGACGGCTGCGGCCGTTTCTCCAGCACGATCATCTGCTCATCCCCCCATTGATTTCATCTTTTTGAAAAAACGCCCGCCAGCGGCGGCTGAATCTCTCAGACATGGGCCACCTCCATGCCATGGGCGCCGCCCATCATCAGGCCGATTTCGTCCACCGTCAGGCCCGCGGTGGTGCGCGGCGCGCTCAGGCGGCCCTCGTTCAGGGCGGCAAAGCTGTCCGATATTTCCATCAGCTCATCCAGGTCCTGACTGATGCAGACCACCGCGGCCCCCTTGGCCGCCAGATCCAGGATCGCCTGCCGGATCGCCGCCGCGGCGGCGGCATCGACGCCCCAGGTCGGCTGGTTGACCACCAGCACGTCGGGATTTTGCAGCACTTCGCGGCCAATCACGAATTTCTGCAGGTTTCCGCCCGACAGCGACCGGGCCGCATTGTCAGGCCCCGGAGTGCGCACGTCGAACTCCTTGATGATCTTCTCGGCAAAGCTCTGGGTTTCCGCCCATTTCAGAAAACCGTTGCTTTCCAGCCCTTCGCGCACCGATCCGGTGAGCAGGGCATTCTCTGTCAGGCTCATGTTGGGCGCCGCCGCATGGCCAAGACGCTCTTCGGGCGCCGTCAGCAGACCCAGCTTGCGCCTTGCGGTCGGCCCCAGCCTGCCGATCGGCTGACCGGCCATTTTCACCGCATCGGCGGCCGTCAGGATTTCGCCCGACAGAACGGCAAGCAATTCGTCCTGCCCGTTGCCGGCAACCCCGCCGATACCCAGAACTTCGCCCTTGTGCACCGTCATGTGCAGGTTTTTCAGTGCGGTTCCGAATTCAGTGGGCGACGGCACGCTCAGCCCGCTGATATCCAGCGCCACCTCGCCGAACTCGCGCCCGGACCGTTCCGGCGTCTGCAGGGCCGTGCCGACCATCATTTCCGCCATGTCGCGTGCCGAGGTATCCTTTGGCACGCATTCGCCCACATTCTTGCCCAGCCGCAGAATGGTGGCGTGGTCACACAGCGTGCGGATCTCTTCCAGCTTGTGCGAGATATAGAGGATCGAGGTGCCCTCCGAGCGCAGCTTTTGCAGCGTCTCGAACAGGATATCGACCTCCTGTGGAGTCAGCACCGACGTAGGTTCGTCCATGATCAGCAGCTTGGGGTCCTGCAACAGGCACCGGATGATCTCGACCCGCTGGCGTTCGCCCGCCGACAAGTCACCAACCGTCCGGTACGGGTCCAGCGGCAGGCCATAGGTTTCCGACACCTCGCGGATACGCGAGGCCAGATCGCTCATCTGCGGCGGGTTCTCCATCCCCAACGCGATGTTTTCCGCCACATTCAGCGCATCGAACAGCGAGAAATGCTGGAATACCATCGCGATCCCGTCGGCGCGCGCCGCGCGCGGTTCGGGCGGGGCATAGGTCTGCCCGCGCAACAGCATGGTGCCGCTGTCGGGCTTCACCAGCCCATAGATCATTTTCACCAGCGTGGATTTCCCCGCGCCGTTTTCCCCCAGCAGCGCGTGCACCTCGCCCTCGCCGATATCGAACGAGACGTTGTCGTTGGCCACGACGCCGGGATAGGCCTTGGTCAGCCCCTGCAATCTCAAAAGTGGTGTGGTCACGCGCTCAGATCCTTCTTCAAGTCGTTCTGCATTGCGGGGCGCAGCATTCGTGCCGCCACACCCACCGCGATCATCTGCGGATGTTTGCCCAAGGCGGGGTCGCCAATCGGGCAGGTGATCCGGCCGATCCGCTCGGGCGCATGGCCCAGCGCGGCAAGCCGCGATCTGAACCGCGCCCACTTGGTAGCCGAACCAATCAGCCCGGCAAAGCGGAAATCGTGCAAAAGCAAACGGTTGCACAGCTCCAGGTCCAGATTGTGCGAATAAGTCAACACCAGATGCTCGGCGTCGCGCGGTGCATGGCGCACCAGCTCCGCCGGCTTGGCCACTGGTACCGCCGTCACCCCTGCGGGGATCGCTTCGGGAAACCGCTCCGGCCCGGTATCGACCCAGGTGATTGCCAGATCGGGCAGTGGCGACAATACGTCGACCAGCGCCCGGCCCACATGGCCCGCACCCCAGATCCACAGCTTGCGCGCGCGCTGGTGCACCGGCTCGATCATCCAGCCGTCGACCAGTTGCGGTTCGGGCCGAACGCCCTGACCGCGTGCCTTTGCCAGCACGCGCTTGACCGCCAGCGGCATGGCGCTGCCACCGGGCGTTCGCGCGATCACCGTCTCCTCCAGCCGGTCCACCGCCGCCAGGTCATAAACCTCGCTCAGCAGGGTGACCGCACCGCCGCAGCATTGCCCGAGGTCGGGGCCCAGCGCATGCTGGCTCAGCCTTGCGGGGCTTTGCTGCCCGCGCGCCGCTTCGGCCGCCTGAAACTCCAGCGTTCCACCGCCGATGGTGCCCGACTGGCCACCATCCCAGACCAGCATCGCGGCCCCCACCTCGCGGGGCGATGATCCCCGGATGGCGGCAATGACCACCCGCACCACGCGCCCGTGGATCTTGACCGCCTCCCTCAAAGCCTCCCGATCAAATCCCATCGCGCACCCTCCTGATGCCGCGCCAGATCTCTTCCGCCGTGGCGGGCGCGTCCAGCGCCGGGTAAGCCTTGCCGCAGGCCGCCACCGCGTTCGACAGCGCCAGCCAGGCCGAGATGCCCAGCATGAAGGGCGGTTCGCCCACCGCTTTCGAGCGATAGATCGTGTCCTCGCGGTTTTGTCCGTCCCAAAGCGACACGTTGAAAATGTCGGGCCGGTCCGAACAGGCCGGGATCTTGTAGGTCGAGGGCGCATGCGTCGTCAGCCGCCCCTTGCCGTCCCAGACCAGTTCCTCGGTGGTCAGCCAGCCCGCGCCCTGTACATAGCCGCCCTCGACCTGTCCCTTGTCTAGCGCCGGGTTCAGCGAGGCACCCGCATCATGCAGGATATCGGTGCGCAGAATGCGGTTTTCACCGGTCAGCGTGTCCACCGCCACTTCGGTAATGGCCGCGCCATAGGCGAAGTAATAGAATGGCCGCCCATGGCCCTTGATCCGGTCCCATTCGATCTTGGGGGTCTTGTAGAACCCGGTCGCCGACAGGCTGATCCGGCCCTGATAGGCCAGCGCCGCCGCCTCGGCAAAGGTATAGCGGGCCTCGCCCACCTCGACATGGCCATCGCCAAAGCGCACCGATTGCGGATCGGCCTGATGCCGCTCGGCCAGGAAATCGGCCATCCGGTCGCGGATCGTGTCACAAGCCGCCTTGACCGCCATGCCATTCAGGTCGCTGCCCGACGAGGCCGCCGTTGCCGAAGTATTCGGCACCTTGGCGGTGTCGGTCGCGGTGATCTTGATCGCCTCCAGCGGAATGCCGAACCGGCTGGCCGCCACCTGCGCCACCTTCTGGAACAGGCCCTGTCCCATCTCGGTGCCGCCATGGTTCAGATGCACCGAGCCGTCCTGATAGACATGCACCAGCGCGCCGGCCTGATTCAGGTGCGTCAGCGTGAACGAAATCCCGAATTTCACCGGCGAAAAGGCGATGCCTTTCTTGACCACCCGGTTCTCGGCGTTCCATTTCTCCACCGCCGCCTTGCGCGCGGCATAATCCGACGAGGCCAGCAGCGCCTCGGTCATTTCATGCAGCTCGAAATCCTCGACCTCCATCCCGTATGGCGTGGTGTTCTTCATCTTTTCCGGAATGCTCCGGGAGCCAGCGCCCCCCTGCGATGGCGCGGCATAGTAATTCCGCCGCCGCAGCTCGACCGGGTCGATCCCCAGCGCGTGTGCGGCGTGGTCCATCACCCGCTCGATCGCGACCATTCCCTGTGGCCCGCCAAACCCGCGATAGGCGGTGGCGGACTGGGTGTTGGTCTTCAGCCGGTGGCTTTCGATCCGCGCATTCGGCAGCAGATAGGCATTGTCCGAATGCAGCATCGCCCGGTCGGCAACCGGCAGCGACAGGTCCTGCGCCCAGCCACAGATCGCGTATTGCAGGAACGAGACCCCCTGTATGTGACCCTCTGCGTCAAAGCCCGCCCGATACGAAATACGAAAGGCGTGGCGCTTGCCGGTGATGACCATGTCGTCATCACGGTCATAGCGCATCTTGCAGGCGCGGCCGGTGGCGCGCGCCGCGATGGCGCAGGCCACGGCCAGCGCGTTGCCCTGGCTTTCCTTGCCGCCGAAACCGCCGCCCATGCGGCGGGTCTCGACGCGCACGCCATGCATCGGCACGCCCAGGGCCTCGGCCACCTTGTGCTGAATCTCGGTCGGGTGCTGGGTCGAACTGTGCACCAGCATGTCACCGCCCTCGTTCGGCACCGCCAGCGCGGCCTGACCTTCCAGATAGAAATGCTCCTGTCCGCCCATCTCGAACGTGTCTTCGATGACATGGGCCGCGGTGGCGATGGCGGCCTCGGCATCGCCCTTGGCATAGATGCGCGGCCCTTCTTCGAACCGGCTGTCGGCGGCCAGTGCCTCTTCGACGGTCAGAATCGGGGTGTCCTCGGCATATTCGACCTTGCCCAGCCGCACCGCCTTGCGTGCCGCCAGATGGCTGGTGGCCACCACCAGAAACACCGGCTGGCCGACATAGTTCACGCTGCCGTCCGACAGCAGCGGCTCGTCATGGATCGAGGGCGAGACATCGTTGGCAAAGGGCAGGTCATCCGCCGTCATCACCAGAACAACGCCCGTGGCCGCACGCACCGCCGACAGGTCCATCGACGTGATGCTGCCCTTGGCAATCGGGCTTTGGCCAAAGGCCAGATGCAGCGTGCCTTTGGGTGTCGGGATGTCATCGACATACCGCGCGGTGCCCGCCACATGCAGGGGCGCCGCGTCATGGGGAAGCGGTTTGGTCACGCTCATGCCGTCACCTCCAATACGTTGGTCACTTCGCCCTGATCCTCGGCGAAATAGCGCTCCAGCATCGCGCGCGCGGTTTCCAGCCGGTATTCGGCCGAGGCGCGCATGTCCGTAAGCGGTGTGAAATCGTCGTCAAAGGCGGGCAGGGCGTCCCTGACGGTCGTTTCCGTCCACGGCTTGCCGGTCAGTGCCGCCTCGACGGCGCTGGCGCGTTTCGGGATGCCCGCCATGCCGCCAAAGGCGATGCGCGCGCCGGTTACCACGCCGTCCGAGACGGTGATGTTGAAACAGCCGCACACGGCCGAGATATCCTGATCGAACCGCTTGCTCAGCTTGTAGCATTTCAGCCGGTCCGCCTGACGGGCAAAACTGACGGCCTCGACAAACTCGCCTTTGGCCCGGTCCTGCTTGCCATAGTCGATAAAGAACTCTTCCAGCGGCAGGTCGCGGCGGGTATCGCCCTTGCGCAGATGCAGCGTGGCCCCCAGCGCGATCAGCGCCGGTGGGTTGTCACCGATGGGCGAGCCATTGGCGATATTGCCGCCCACGGTGGCGGCATGGCGCACCTGCACGCTGGCATAGCGGCGGATCATCTCGGCATAAGACGGATGCAGCCCGGCAATCGCCGCGCCCATCCGGTTCATGTCCACCATCGCGCCAAAACGCACCTGCGTATCGGTGATCTCGATCCGTTTCAGGTCGTCGCAGCCCGCCAGAAAGATCACCGGGTCCAGATCGCGCAACTGCTTGGTCACCCACAGGCCCACATCGGTCGCGCCTGCGACCAGAACCGCGTCAGGGTTGGCGGCATAGACCTCGGCCAGTTCGTCCGATGACCGGGGCATCATCGGCGAGGTGGCCTTGGTCGCAACCGGTTTGTCCTTGACCCAGACCGGCACCGGTTGGGCCTCGATCGCTTCCGCGGCGCGGATTATCGGGGCATAGCCGGTGCAGCGGCACAGGTTTCCGGCCAGCTGGGTGTCGTGATCGGTGGCGCCTTCGGCGTGGCTGGCGACCATCGACATCACGAAGCCGGGCGTGCAGAACCCGCATTGCGAGCCGTGATGCTCGACCATGGCCGCCTGCGCCGGGTGCATCTGGCCATCCGGGCCGCAGGCCCCCTCGACCGTGCGCACCGCCTTACCGTGCAGCTGCGGCAGAAATAGGATGCACGAGTTCAGCGCCTTGGCGCCATCCTCGTCCGTGACCATGACGGTGCAGGCACCGCAATCGCCTTCGTTGCAGCCCTCCTTGGTGCCGGTCAGCCCGCGTTCCTCGCGCAGCCAGTCCAGCAGAGTTGCGGTTGGCGAAATATCCGCCAACTCCACAGTCTCTCCGTTCAGAAGAAACGTGATCTTCATGAGTGAAACCCGTCGCCTTACCCCGTTGGCCCCAGTTGCCCTCCTTCGATGCGACGTAGAAAGAGGTGCGGGCTTATCGTCTTGTCTCAGGTTAGAAACAGCAGGTGCGATCTGGCAAGAAAAACCAATCGTCGGGACAGGCGGCGCACAGGGCCAGCGTCATTTTGTCCTGCCGATTTTTGACATAAGTCAATGAATGTAGAAGAAATTCCTGCAACATGCCCTGCTCGGCCTCGAAACACCTTCTGGATTTTCCGAATAATCAGGTTTCGTTTTTTGGGCATCGGGGGGTAGTCAGCCGATTGTCTGCGCCCGAGTCAAATCAGCGAAAACAGGCGCTGCACGCCGATGCAGATTGCCAAAACCCCCACCGCAATCGTCAGCGGGCGTTTGGGCGCCACGGCTGCCAGGCGTCCACCGACCAAAGCGGCAGGAACGCCCCCGGCCACCAGCCCGGCAACCGGGAAAAGCACGTCTTGCAGGTCGCGCCCTCCGCCCCATTGGCCCAGCTTGAACGTGGTCATCAGAACCGCAAATACGGTGATGCTGACCGCCAGCTCGGCCACCGCAGAAGATCCGATGGCCCGCCGAGGTTCATGCCCCGAACCGATCAGCGCGCTTGTCACGACCGGTCCCCAGCTGCCGCCAATTCCTTCGATCAGCCCGCCGGTCGCTCCGACTGCCGTGACCCGCCCTGACGCCAGAAAACTTGGCGACCGGCCCGAAAGGCCCCGCCACAGGATCAGGCTGCCAATCAGCAACAGGTATGACGAGATGAAGATCGTCAGCACCGGCCGTTTCAACTCGCCCAGGATCAGCGCCCCGACAATGCCACCCAGAATGCCGGCCACAGCCAGACGGACAACCAGTTTGCGATCGATGTTTCCGTTCAGCGTGTGTGACACGCCCGACGCGACACCTGTCGGAATCTTGGCTGCGTTCACGCTCGCCGAAACCAGCGGCGGCGGCACGCCCTGCGCCAGCAGAACCGATGATGAGATGATACCGAAACCCATGCCCAGAGCGCTGTCGGCAAGCTGTGCAAAAAAGCCCACAAATGCGAAAGTCAGGAACAGGTCCACCGCGACTCGCTGGAAAAGAGCCAAATCTCCGAATCGTTATTCCTGCGCGCAGGAAACTGCAATTTACATTTTGAAGCTCAGGCGCGACTTGAGTGATGGAAGCCGTGACCATGATCGCCTATCGTGACGCCATGAGCAGCACCCCCCGATTCATCCATCTTCGCGTTCACACCGAATATTCCCTTCTGGAAGGGGCAATGCGGCTGAAGAAGCTGCCCGGCCTGTGCGAAAAGATGGACATGCCCGCCGTCGCGGTGACCGATACCAACAGCATGTTTTCGGCGCTGGAGTTCTCCGTCGCCGCCAGCGGCGCGGGCATTCAGCCGATCATCGGCTGTCAGGTGGATCTGACCTATGTGCAGGCGCAGCCGGGCGAAAAGCCGAAATCCCCCGCGCCAGTGGTGCTGCTGGCCCAGTCAGAGGCCGGGTATGAAAACCTGATGAAGCTCAGCTCCTGCCTTTATGTGGACAACGGCGGGCAACTGCCGCAGGTCACTCTGGATGAGCTGGAACGCCACGCGGACGGGCTGATCTGCCTGACCGGCGGGCCGGGCGGCCCGGTTGGGCGGCTGTTGCAACAGGGCCAGCGCCCGGCCGCCGAGGCGCTGGTGGACAGGCTGGCCGCGATGTATCCCGACCGGCTCTATGTCGAGCTGCAACGCCATCCGGGCGAAGACGGACAGCCCGAGGCGGAACGCCTAACCGAACGCGGCCATGTCGAAATGGCCTATTCCAGAAACCTGCCGCTGGTTGCCACCAACGACGTCTATTTTCCGACCCCCGACATGTACGAGGCGCATGACGCGCTGATCTGTATCGCCGAGGGGGCCTATGTCGACCAGCAGGAAGGCCGCCGCCGCCTGACAGCGCAGCACTATTTCAAATCGCAACAGGAAATGATCACCCTGTTTGCCGATTTGCCCGAAGCGGTCGAGAACACCGTCGAAATCGCGAAACGCTGCGCCTTCATGGCCTATCGCCGCGACCCGATTCTGCCCAAATTCGCAGATGACGAGGTGCAGGAACTGCGGCGTCAGGCCAACGAGGGCCTGCAACAGCGCCTCGCGGTCATTCCCCATGCTGTGACGCCCGAGGAATATCAGGAACGGCTGGATTTCGAACTGGGCATCATCGAGGGCATGGGCTTTCCCGGTTATTTCCTGATCGTTGCCGATTTCATCAAATGGGCCAAGGATCATGACATTCCCGTCGGCCCCGGCCGGGGCTCGGGCGCGGGTTCGCTGGTGGCCTATGCGCTGACCATCACCGACCTCGATCCGCTGCGCTATTCGCTCCTGTTCGAACGCTTCCTGAACCCCGAGCGGGTCAGCATGCCGGACTTCGACATCGACTTCTGCATGGACCGCCGCGAAGAGGTGATCCGCTACGTGCAGGGCAAATACGGGCGCGACAAGGTGGGCCAGATCATCACCTTTGGTGCGTTGCTGTCCAAGGCCGCCGTGCGCGACATCGGGCGGGTGCTGCAGATGCCTTATGGCCAGGTGGACCGGCTGTCCAAGATGATCCCGGTCGAAGGCGTCAAGCCCGTTTCGATCGAAAAGGCGCTGAAAGACGAACCGCGGCTGCGCGAAGAGGCCCGCAACGAAGAGGTGGTGGAGCGCCTGCTCAATTACGGCCAGCAGGTCGAGGGGCTGTTGCGCAACGCCTCGACCCACGCCGCCGGTGTGGTGATCGGCGACCGGCCATTGGACGCGCTGGTGCCACTCTATCAGGACCCGCGCTCGGACATGCCCGCGACCCAGTTCAACATGAAATGGGTGGAACAGGCCGGTCTGGTGAAATTCGACTTTCTGGGTCTCAAGACGCTCACCGTGATCCAGAACGCCGTTGACCTGATCCGAAAATCGGGCCGCGACCTGCACGTAGCCGCCGACGGCACGCAGCTTTACGACCCGCCCGAAGGCGCGGTGAACGAGATCAACGCCATCCCGCTGGATGACGAGGCGACCTACAAGCTCTATTCGGCGGCAAAGACGGTTGCGGTGTTTCAGGTGGAAAGCTCGGGCATGATGGATGCGCTCAAGCGCATGAAACCCACCTGTATCGAGGATATCGTGGCTCTCGTGGCGCTCTACCGCCCCGGCCCGATGGAGAACATCCCCACCTATTGCGAAGTCAAGAACGGCTTGCGCGAGATCACGTCTGTCCACCCCCTGATCGACCACATCCTCGAAGAAACCCAGGGCATCATCGTCTATCAGGAACAGGTGATGCAGATCGCACAGGTGATGGCGGGCTATTCGCTCGGCGGCGCCGACCTGCTGCGCCGCGCCATGGGCAAGAAGATCAAAGAGGCGATGGACGCCGAACGCCCGAAATTCGAAAAGGGCGCGGCGGAAAACGGGGTCGACAAGAAAAAGGCCTCCGAGGTTTTCGACCTGCTGGAAAAATTCGCCAACTACGGCTTCAACAAGTCCCACGCCGCCGCCTATGCGGTGGTCAGCTACCAGACCGGCTGGCTCAAGGCCAATCATCCGGTCGAGTTCATGGCCGGTGTCATGAACTGCGACATCCACCTGACCGACAAGCTGGGCGTCTATTTCGAAGAGGTCCGCAAGGGGCTGGGCCTGCCTTATGTGCCGCCTTGCGTGAACCGGTCGCTGGCAACCTTCGACGTGGTGAATGGCGAACTGGTCTATGCGCTGGGCGCGCTCAAGAACGTGGGCGTCGAGGCGATGAACCTTGTGGTGCAGGGGCGGGGCGACAAGCCTTTCGTCAACCTCTTCGACGTCGCCCGCCGGGTCGATCTGAAAAAGGTCGGCAAGCGGCCCTTGGAAATGCTCGCCCGCGCCGGGGCCTTTGACCAGCTCGACCCCAACCGCCGCCGCGTCTTCGACAGCCTCGAGGCGCTGGTGCAATACTCGGCCGCGATTCACGAGCAGAAGAACTCGAACCAGGTGTCGCTGTTTGGCGAGGCCGGCGACGACCTGCCCGAACCGCGCCTCAGCCAGACCCCCGACTGGTTGCCCGCCGAGCGGCTGAGCGAGGAATTCAAGGCCATCGGCTTCTACCTTTCCGGTCACCCGCTGGACGATTACATGCCGTCGCTCAAGCGCAAGCAGGTGATGACGCTGGACGAGGTGACGGAAAAGGCCCGTTCCGGCCCGCTGATCGCCAAGATGGCCGGTGTCGTGGCCGGTCGGCAGGAGCGCAAATCCGCCCGCGGCAACCGTTTTGCCTTTGCCCAGCTTTCCGACCCCACAGGTGCTTACGAGGTCACGCTGTTCTCGGAAACGCTGGAGAAAAGCCGCGAGTTTCTGGAAACCGGCGCCCATGTGGTGCTGACCGCCGAAGCGACGATGGAGGCGGACCAGCTGAAACTTCTGGGCCGCTCCGTCGGCCCCATCGACGCCGCCGTGGCCGAGGCCGGTGCAACCGGCCTGCGCATCTTCGTGGACGAGGTTCAGGCCCTGCCCGTCGTCGCCCGGGTGTTGGAAGATGCGGCATCAGCGGCGCGCGGGGCCTCAAAGGGGCCGATCCAGCTCTGCCTGCTGGCCCCCGGCCTGCCCGGCGATGTCGAGATGGATCTGGGTCAGGATTTCCCGATCACCCCCCAGATCAAGGGCGCGATCAAATCGCTTGAAGGGGTCATCGACGTCGAGGAACTCTAGCCATCCCACCCCTTTGTGGAAATCCGGTTTGGACAGGGACACCTGTTCAAGCTACCATGGACAAAGAAGGATTTTCGTAGGGGAGGACGAGATGACCGAGTTCAGACATTACAGAACCCTGTGCGCGGCCCTTGCCGCCGCACTGTTCCTCGCGCTGCCACACATGGCCGAGGCCGACAAGAAAACGGACAACGCGGTCAAGGGCGCGCTGATTGGTGCCGGTGTCGGCGCTCTGGTCGGTGACAGCAAGGGCGCTGCCGCCGGCGCCGTGGTCGGGGCCATCATCGGCGCCAACAAGGATTGACGAGTTACACGGGCCGAACCACCGGTCCCGAGTTCAGGAGGTTGCCTGCCATGCACGGGAAATGGATTTTCAACGGGGCTGCACTATTGACGATCACCGCCACGCCCCTTCTGGCCGATGCCGAAGCCGAACAGATGGTAGAGGACGCGATGCCGGTCATGTATCACACCTGCGCCAGCGTCATCGAAGAGGCGGACGGCGATGACGAATACGTCGTCGAGGTGGTCCGGAAAATGGCCGCGCTGTCACTTTATAACCGCGAGGTGAATATCGAGGACCACGCCGCCACGGACGCCGAAAAGGCGGCTCTTCGCCAGACCTTCATCGACGCTTTGCGGGCAGGGTGCGAAGGCGATCAAGACGCCCTTCTCGCCGGTGTGGTCGATGACGCGGTGAAATCCTCGTTGGGCCTGTGATCCGGTAATGCCCTGAATTTTCTGGCGTACGGCCCGAGAAATCTCGATTGCGCACAGACAGGTCTCAATCTGGACAACATCCTGAGCGATAGGCAGCTTTGAGGCTGACTACTTATGGGTGCAAAGCATGTTTCGATTGATTTACAGGCAACGTCGCCGGTTGCTGTTTGGGACGTTCTTTCTGATGACCAGCGGAATCATTCGATACTCAAACGAGTATCCGGGTCAATTTGATGAAATGGCGTCTGTCAGTGGCCCGGCGATAGCGTGGCTGGCAATGGGGTTGACCTTGCTTATAGCAAGCGGGGCCGTTTTTGCAGGGCTTGCACTCTTCATCCTGATATTCCGCCGCATGCGCATGATGGTCGAAATCGTGCCATTTTGGCTCGTTTTAAATGAAACGTTCAATCCGGCGCAATCGATGGTGGATCTTTTTGGTCTGCCTGCGGCGATGACCGGGATTATCAGCCTCGTGATATTGCTGACCTTCATTTCCGTCACCTACGGGGTTGTGCTGGATCGATTTCGCTTTGGTCTGGATTGGAAATCCAAACGGCGCGTGCGCGTAAACCGCCCTATCGAGGAAGTTTGGAGTGCATTTGCAATAGCTGATCATGGAGCTGAGCCGAATTGGAATCCTGTCCTGTACGAGGCCAGACCAGTTCCCGATGACCCGAATAGTTTCGACGTTTATTACACGATGGGTCCGTCCATATTTCAGCACCAGCGGCAGACCGTTCTGAACAGCGAAGCGCCACGGCACTATCGCTATCGATTTTCCGGAAACATCAGCGCGAAAAACCATCGACTGACCGATGGAGAGTTCGACGTGACGCTTGAACCCGATGGCAAGGGTGGAACCTGCGTCACGGCCTTCCAGCACAACAAGGCCATGCTGCCGCGCAATGCCCTGGAACTTTGGTTTGACGATCAGCTTGGAGACGCCCTCGACGGGTTTGCCGCTCGATTACGCGGCAAGCGCGACTGGTCAATGACTGGTTTGTGGCAACGCAAGGTTCTCAGCCTGTCATAGGGGCTGAGTTCCTTGCTTAGTAGTGCGGCGGGCGTTCGTCGCCCAGCACGATCCCGCCCGATCCTTCCTGCTCGCGCGCGGCCTCGCGCTGCATCAGCATCTCGACACGGCGGGTCAGCCGGTCGATCTCGGCCTGTTGGCGCGCGACCACGGCGCTCAGGTCATCGACGCTGCGCGTCAGGTGCGCGATCTGTTCCTCGAGATGCTGCATCGGCTGGCCCCCTGATTGTGCTGCCCCCGCTCATACAGGCGCGACGTCACACTTGCCAGCCCCGCCACCCAACGCAAGGCTGAAAAGCAGGAGGGGACCGCCATGACCATTCTGACAGACATCACCGGGCCGATCACCACCATCGCCCTCAACCGCCCCGAGGCGCGCAACGCGGTCGATCCCGCCACGGCGCGGGCGCTTTACGCTGCGTTTCTCGCCTTCGAGGCGGACGAGACGCAACAAGTCGCCATTCTGACCGGCACGGGCGGCTATTTCTGCGCGGGCTTCGATCTCAAGGCGGCCGGATCGGGGCAGGCAGATGGCTGGATTTCCTCGCTGGACATTCCCGCCGGCTGGACCGACCCGATCCATGACCCGCGCCCCGGCCCGATGGGGCCGTCGCGGTTGATGCTCTCGAAACCGGTCATCGCCGCCATCGAAGGCCCGGCGGTGGCGGGCGGCATGGAACTGGCCGCGTGGTGCGATCTGCGGGTGATGGCCAAGGGCGCGGTGACCGGCGTGTTCTGCCGCCGATGGGGCGTGCCGCTGATCGACGGCGGCACCGTCAGGCTGCCCGCGATTCTGGGGCAGGGGCGGGCCAACGACCTGATCCTCACCGGACGCCCCGTCGACGACGCCGAGGCTTTGACCCTGGGCTTTGCCAACCGGACCTGCCCCAAGGGCGAGGCTCTGGCGGTGGCGCAGGATCTGGCCCGCGATCTCGTCCGCTTTCCGCAGGCCTGTCTGCGCGCCGATCACCTGTCGGCCCGGATGCCGCCCGCCGATCTGGCCGCCGCCCTGCGCCGCGAATGGCGCTCGGCCGCCGCATTCACCGCCGAGGGGCGCGCGGGCGCGGCGCGGTTTGCCTCGGGCAGGGGGCGGTCGGGCGATTTCCGCGAAATCTGACGGAACGGCCAGGGGAATGACCCGACATGCGGGCCTGCGGCAGCGCATTGCCTTGCCCCTGCGTGGACCATCGGCTAGACCGCGCGCGAAACAGGAATATCCGCAAGGACGCCCCACATGGCCAAGCCCAAGAAACAGCCCCGCCCCAAGGCCGTGACGCCGAAAGGGTTCCGCGACTATTTCGGCTCGGAAGTCACGCAGCGCGCCGAGATGCTGCGAACCATCGCAGGCGTCTATCATCGGTACGGGTTTGACGCGCTGGAAAGCAGCGCGGTGGAAACCGTCGAGGCGCTGGGCAAGTTCCTGCCCGACGTGGACCGCCCGAACGAAGGCGTCTTTGCGTGGCAGGAGTTTGACGAGGGCGGAAATGGCGACTGGATGGCCCTGCGCTATGACCTGACCGCGCCTCTGGCCCGCGTCTATGCCCAGCACCGCAACGACCTGCCGACGCCTTATCGCCGCTATGCGATGGGTCCGGTCTGGCGGAATGAGAAGCCGGGACCGGGGCGGTATCGTCAATTCTATCAATGCGATGCCGATACGGTCGGCACCGCCTCGATGGCCGCCGACGCCGAGATCTGCGCCATGCTGGCCGACACGCTGGAAGAGGTCGGAATTCCCCGTGGGGATTACCTGATCCGGGTGAATAACCGAAAGGTATTGAATGGTGTGCTGGAGGCGATGGGACTTGGCGATGATCAAGCTGCCCGTGACAATGTCCTCCGCACTATCGACAAGTTCGACAAGGTAGGTGAACAGGGTGTACGCGAGTTGCTGACCAAGGGTCGTCTGGACGCGTCGGGCGCGTTTATCGACGGTGTCGGCCTTAGCGATGATCAGGCCGAGCCGGTTATCGCCTTCCTGACGTCGAAAGCCGCAGACACCGCCGGAACACTGGCCAACCTTCGCATTGCGGTGGGTGACAGCAAGATCGGGGCGGATGGGATTGCTGAACTGGAACAGATCGCTGACCTCCTTGCCGCCCAGGGCTACGGCCCCGACCGCATCGTCATCGACCCCTCCGTCGTCCGTGGCCTCGGCTATTACACCGGCCCGGTCTACGAGGCCGAGCTGACCTTTGAAATCTTCGACGAGAAAGGCCGCAAGCGGCAGTTCGGCTCGGTTGCGGGGGGCGGGCGCTATGACGATCTGGTCAAGCGCTTCACCGGACAGGAAGTGCCCGCAACCGGCGTGTCCATCGGTGTTGACCGGCTGCTGGCGGCCCTGCGCGAAAAGGGCCGGATGCAGGCCGTTGAACATGGCCCCGTCGTCGTCACCGTGATGGATCGCGACCGCATGGCCGACTATCAGGCGATGGTGGCCGAGCTGCGCAACGCCGGCATCCGGGCCGAGGTCTATCTGGGCAACCCCAAGAACTTCGGCAATCAGCTCAAATACGCGGACAAGCGCAACTCTCCGGTCGCGGTGATCGAAGGCGGCGACGAAAAGGCCAAGGGCATCGTGCAGATCAAGGACCTGATCCTTGGCGCCAAGATCGCCGAAAGCGCCACGCTGGAAGAATGGAAAGAACGCCCCAGCCAGTTCGAGGTGCCGCGCGCCGACCTGGTCGCCAAGGTGCGTGAAATCCTCGACGGGCAGGGCTGACGATGCCGAACCGGTCCCAGATACAGGCCCGCGCCGCGATGATGCGCGTGCGTTTCGAGGCCGCCGGCGCGCAGGTGGTCGACCCGCCGCTGCTGCAACCGGCGGATTTGCTGCTTGACCTTTACGGCGAGGATATCCGCGCCCGCGCCTATGTCACCTCGGACGCGCTGCGGGGCGAACAGATGCTGCGCCCCGATTTCACCGTGCCGGTGGTGCAGATGCATATGAACGACGGAGCCGAACCGGCCCGCTACACCTATTCGGGCGAGGTGTTCCGCCGTCAGGAACTCGACCCCGACCGCGCCAATGAATACGTGCAGGTGGGCTATGAGGTGTTCGACCGCGAGGACCCGGCGGCAGCCGATGCCGAGGTGTTCTCGCTCTTTGCCCTGCAACTGCGCGGGCTGCCCCTGCGGGCGGCCACCGGCGATATCGGCATCCTGATCGCCGCCGTTCAGGGGCTGAACACGACCGAACGGCGCAAGGCCGCGCTGATGCGCCACCTGTGGCGGCCCCGGCGGTTCCGGGCGCTGATCGACCGCTTTTCCGGACGGGCAGCGGAACCGGCAAGCCGTACGGCGCTGCTGGCCTCGGCCAATCCGATGGCCTGCGACGCTCCGGCCATCGGCAAGCGCAGCGCGGCCGAGATCGCCGAGCGGATCGAGGCGCTGCGCGCGGACAAGGCGGCGGGTCCGATCTCGGATCATGAGATCGCCGGTCTGGAAACTCTGATGGCGGTGCGCGAAACCATGCCCTTTGCGCTGGAGCGCCTGCGTGACGTGGCGGTGGACCTGCCGCAGATCACCCCGGCGCTCGACCGGCTCGAAGCGCGGATCAAGGCCCTTGCGGCGCGCGGCGTCGATGTCGACCGGCTGGATTTCGAGGCCTCCTATGGCCGGACCTCGATGGAGTATTACGACGGTTTCGTCTTTGGCTTCTATGCCGAGGGCCGTCCCGACCTGCCGCCCGTCGCAACCGGCGGGCGCTATGACGCGCTGACGCGGCATCTGGGCAATGGCAAGGAAATCCCCGCCATCGGCGGCGTGCTGCGCCCCGACCTGATGCTCGAGATCGAGGAGGCCGCGGCATGAGCGTGAAACTGGGTGTCCCCTCCAAGGGCCGGCTCATGGACAAGACCTTTGCATGGTTCGAAAAGCGGGGCGTCTCGCTCAGCCGGGCCGGGGCCGACCGCGAATATGCCGGTCGCGTCGATGGCATCGACGGGGTGTCTCTGGTGCTGCTGTCCGCCGGGGAAATTCCCCGCGAACTGGCGGCGGGACGCATACACATGGGCGTCACCGGAACCGACCTGATCCACGAAAAGCTGCCCCGCTGGGAACAGCAGCTTGAACACGTGGCCGCGCTCGGATTTGGTCAGGCCGATCTGGTGGTCGCGGTTCCGGCCTGCTGGGTCGATGTGGATACGCTCGATGATCTGGACGCGGCGGCCTCGGCCTTTCGCCGCTCGCACGGCCACCGCCTGCGCATCGCCACCAAGTATCACCGTCTGGTGCGCGAGTTCCTGAACGGGGCCGGCGTCGCCGATTACACGCTGGTCGACAGCCAGGGCGCGACCGAAGGCACCGTCAAGAACGAAACCGCCGAGGCGATAGCCGATATCACCTCCAGCGGCGAGACGCTGCGCGCCAACCATCTCAAGATCCTGGCGGACGGTCTGGTTCTCAAATCGCAGGCCACGCTGTGGCGCAGCCGCGTTGCGCATTGCGAAGGCCAGGACAAAAAGACCCTGACCGCCCTGATCGACAAGCTGCGCTGACGGGCGTCTGCCCTACAGCACGCCAATCTCGGCCAGCGCCCGGTTCAACTCGTCCGGCAGCGCATCGTCCTGCACCCGCCCTCTGGGCAGGTCGGGCGGCGTGTCCTCGGGCTTCAGGTAACGCCAGCCCTGAAACGGGCGTTTCTGCGCGCTCTGGGTGCGATGCAGGTCCGGTTCCAGCACGATGGCGCAGCGGCGGATGCCGTCCTGCCCCATCACCTCGTCCAGCCGCAGGATGCGCTGGCGGCACTGCACCAGACCCTTGATCACCCAATAGATCGAACCGCCGTTCAATATCTCGGTCTCGCGCTTGGGCCACATGCGGGTGACATGGCGCGGCAACCCGTCCTCGGTCTGCGCTGCGCGCGTGCGCTGCCACTCGTCCAGCGTGTCAACGCTTTCCGAGCCGACCGAAAGCTTGATCAGGTTGATGTACTTATCCACAACTTCCCCACAGAGTCGTCCCAAGGCCCGACTTCATATTGTAGCCCGGCAACAGAATTCATCAACCTATTGTGACGAGCCTCACAATAGGTTTAATCTGGATACCTCTTCCGGAACAGGGAATCACACATGAGCCGCTTTGCCGCCCCCATCGCCGAGCAGATCTGGGATATGAAATACCGCTTCAAACAGGCGGATGGCACCCCCATCGATCAGACGGTTGAAGACAGCTGGCGGCGCATCGCCCGTGATCTCGCGCGGGTCGAGAATGACCCCGCGCATTGGGAGGATAAATTCTTCGAGGCGCTGGAGGATTTCAAATACTTGCCCGCCGGGCGCATCACCGCAGGCGCAGGCACCGCGCGGCAGGTGACGCTGTTCAACTGCTTCGTCATGGGCACCATCCCCGACAGCATGGGCGGTATCTTCGACATGCTGAAAGAGGCCGCGCTGACCATGCAGCAGGGCGGTGGTATCGGTTACGATTTCTCGACCATCCGCCCGCGCGGCGCGGATGTGAAGGGCGTGGCGGCGGATGCCTCTGGCCCGCTCAGCTTTATGGATGTGTGGGACGCCATGTGCCGCACGATCATGTCCGCGGGCTCGCGTCGCGGCGCGATGATGGCGACCATGCGCTGCGATCACCCCGATATCGAACAGTTCATCACCGCCAAATCCGACCCGGCCCGCCTGCGCATGTTCAACATGTCGGTGCTGGTGACCGACGCTTTCATGGAGGCGGTCAAGGCCGACGGCCCGTGGGAGCTGGTCTTCGACAACAAGATCTATCACACCGTGCAGGCGCGCGATCTGTGGAACAAGATCATGCAGGCGACCTATGACTATGCCGAACCGGGCGTGATCTTCATCGACCGCATCAATCAGGCCAACAACCTCAGCTATGTCGAAACCATCGCCGCCACCAACCCCTGCGGCGAACAGCCCCTGCCGCCCTATGGGGCCTGCCTGCTGGGCTCGGTCAACCTGGCGCGGCTGGTCACCAACCCGTTCGAGGCGAACGCGGAACTGGACCCTGCGGCGCTCGGGGATCTGGTGGCGACAGCCGTGCGGATGATGGACAACGTGGTGGACGTTTCGAAATTCCCGCTGCCCGAACAGGCCGCCGAAGCGCAGGCCAAACGCCGCATCGGCCTTGGCGTCACCGGGCTGGCCGACGCGCTCTTGATGCTGGGCCTGCGCTATGGCTCGGACGAGGCGGCGCACCAGACCGAACGCTGGTTGCACGCCATCGCCCGCGCCGCCTATCTGGCGTCGGTCGATCTGGCCAAGGAGAAAGGCGCGTTCCCCCTGTTCGACGCCGAAAAATTCCTGGCCAGCGGCACCATGCGCGCCATGGACGATGACGTGCGCGACGCGATCCGCGAACACGGCATCCGCAACGCGCTGCTGACCTCGATTGCGCCCACCGGCACGATTTCGCTTTATGCCGGGAACGTGTCGTCGGGGATCGAGCCTGTCTTTGCCTATGCCTACACCCGCAAGGTGCTGCAGAAAGACGGCTCGCGCACCGAGGAAGAGGTGGTGGATTACGCCGTTCAGATGTGGCGCGACAAATTCGGCGACGCGGCGCTGCCCGACTATTTCGTCAATGCCCAGACCCTGACACCCCTTGATCATGTCAGGATGCAGGCGGCGGCGCAGAAATGGATCGACAGCTCGATTTCCAAGACCATCAACTGCCCCGAGGATATCAGCTTTGACGCCTTCAAGGACGTCTACATGCAGGCCTGGGATCAGGGCTGCAAAGGCTGCACGACCTATCGCCCCAATGATGTGACGGGGAGCGTTTTGAGTGTTTCTTCGTCACCCATTAGCCTGGAGGGGGTGACCTTAGCTGAGCGAATTGAAAGCGCAATGTCACTTCGGAGCATGAACGCAAAACAAACCGCGGAAGCAGCCAAACTTAATGCAACAGCCGTGTACGATATCCTCAAGGGGAAATCACGGTCGCCTAAAATAGATACGATCCGGAAAATCGCCGCAGCTTTGAAGGTGCCGGTTGAGGCACTGTTAGGTAAGAACGAGGGGGCGCCTGAAATTGTCGCCTCTTCTGACGCCGAACCTCAGCGCCCCCACGGCGACGTCATCTACATGTCGGAACCGCTGGACCGCCCGCAATCGCTCGAAGGGTCGACCTACAAGCTGAAATGGCCCGACAGCGAGCACGCGATCTATCTGACCATCAACGACATCATCATCTCGGGGCGCCGCCGCCCGTTCGAAGTGTTCATCAACTCCAAGAACATGGAACATTACGCCTGGACGCTGGCGCTGACCCGGATGATCTCGGCCGTGTTCCGGCGCGGCGGCGACGTGTCCTTTGTGGTCGAAGAGCTGAAGGCCGTGTTCGACCCGCGCGGCGGGGCGTGGGTCAAGGGCAAATACATCCCCTCGATTCTGGCCGCGATCGGCGGCGTGATCGAACAGCACATGGTCGCCATCGGCTTTCTGGAAGGCGAGGGGATGGGCCTGAAATCCGACCCCCAGGCACAGGTGGTCAACGCGGGTGAATCACGCGGCAAGGCCTGCCCCAGCTGCGGCCAGTACGACATGCAGATGATCGAAGGCTGCATGACCTGCCGCAGCTGCGGCTATTCCAAGTGCCAGTGACTGCGCGCTGACGGGCCGGAAACCCCGGCCCGTGCCATGCCTCAGGACAGGTGGTGCACTTCCTGCAGGCCATAGACCGGCGTGTCGATGCCCTCCATCCGGGCCTTGATCTGCAGCGACAGGAACTGCGAATAGTGCCGTGACTGATGCAGGTTGCCACCGTGGAACCACAGCGCCTCCTGCTGGGTCGGTTTCCACATGTTGCGCTCTTCGCCTTCCCACGGCCCCGGATCCTTGGTGGTGCCCGACCCCAGCCCCCAGACCTTGCCGACCCTGTCGGCCATCTCCTGCCCGGCCAGATCGGCCACCCAGCCGTTCATCGAGTTATAGCCGGTGGCATAGACGATGACATCCGCGTCCAGATGGGTGCCGTCATCCAGGATCACCCCGGTTTCATCAACCTCGACAACCTGCCCGCGCCTGATCTTGATCTCACCGTCGATGATCAGCTGGCTGGCTCCGATATCGATGTAATAGCCTGAACCGCGCCGCAGGTACTTCATGAACAAGCCGGACTCGTCGTCGCCCCAATCCAGCCAGAACCCCGCTTTCTCAAGCCCGTCATAAAACGCCTTGTCCTGCTCCTTCATCGCCGCATAGGCGGGGATCTGGAACTCGTGCAGGATCGCATAAGGCAGCGAGGCAAAGATCAGATCGGCCTTTTCCGTGGTCATGCCGGCCTGTACCGCGCGCTCGGAATAAAGATCGCCCAGACCGATCTCCATCAGGGTGTCCGACCGCACGATATGGGTCGAGGACCGCTGCACCATGGTGACGTCGACATCGTTCTCCCACAGCGCCGCCGCGATATCATGGGCCGAGTTGTTCGAGCCGACGATCACCGCCTTCTTGCCCTTGTACCTGTCCGGGCCGGGATGCCGCGAGGAATGGTGCTGATCGCCCCTGAATTTTTCCATGCCGGGGAAATTCGGCATATTGGCCTTGCCCGACATGCCGGTCGCCATCACCAGTTGCCTGGGCTTCAGAACGACCTCTTCGCCGTCGCGGTCCACGACCACGGTCCATTCCTTGGCCGCCGCATCATAGCTGGCGGATTTGGCCGTGGTCCGGGTCCAATAGTTCAGCTCCATGACCTTGGTATACATTTCCAGCCAGTCGCCGATCTTGTCCTTGGGCGAAAACACCGGCCAGTTCTCGGGGAACTTGATATAGGGCAGGTGGTCATACCAGACCGGGTCATGCAGGCACAAAGACTTGTAGCGGTTGCGCCAGCTGTCGCCGGGACGGTCGTTGCGCTCGACGATGATGGTCGGCACGCCAAGCTGACGCAGCCTTGCGCCCAGGGCGATCCCGCCCTGACCGCCACCGATGATCAGGCAATAAGGCTGGGTCTTGTACCCAAGCTCCGCCTCTTCCGCCTCGCGCTCCTCTTTCCAGGTGGTGCGGTGCTTGCCCGCTCCGTGTTTCGCCCCCAGCGGGCGCTGGAAACCCTTCGGCTCTTCATGCCCCTTGAGTTCCACCATCGTCGTCAGCAGGGTCCAGATCCGCCCGTCCCTAAGGCGCAACAGACCATAGCCGCGCGCCACCTCCGTTTCGAACTCGATCCAGGCGGTGATTACTCCGCCATCTTCGGCGGCAAGCTCGCCGTCGGCAACTTTCCAGTTCCGCGGCTTTGTCGTGGCCAGTTGGTGGCGCAGCATGTCGGCCACCTGCGCCTTGCCCTCGACCGTTTTGATGTTCCACGTGAACGAAACCAGATCCCGCCAATAGCAATCGTCCTGAAACATTCCGGTTGCGGCCTCGATGTCACCCTGCTCAAGGGCCTTGCCAAACGCATCCAGAAATTCCTGCGTCTGGTCCGTCAATGTCGTGTCGAGCATCTTCTCCTCCCTTTTTTGTTTGCCTTGTTCAGGACAGTCTAAGGGAATTTTTCCATTTCGATCCAGCTTTTCGAAAAAGCCGGGCCAAGGCGGGTTTGAATGCGGGTGCGCTCTTGGACCTGACCTAAGTCAAGTTGCCCGATTCAAATCAGGCGTAGGACTCGGGGCGTATACCAATTCCGAGTCGGATTTTGCATGTTCGCCCGTCGCCCTAATCCTTTCCTAACCGCCCGCGCGTTCCAAGCGGTGGCTGGGGTTTTGGGCATCCTCCTGTTGCTGTTGCAGCTTGTCGCTCCGTCGCTGGCGAGCGCGGAGCAGGGTGAATGGATGGAAATCTGCTCGGAGGCAGGGGCGGTGTGGGTACAGGTGACTCCTGAAGACAATAACCCCGACACCGGCCCCTGCCAGGACTGCGCGCACTGCGCCCTGTGCGCGGTGACAGCCGCCGCGCCATTGCCGCAGATGCCCCAAATCGACCCGCTTCGTTTTGTACAAAATGAACAATGGGGGGTGCAGGGCCTGTACATTTCGCACAAGTCACAGCATCTCTGGCCCGCTGGCCGGGGCCCCCCGTGCGCGCCCCAAGACAGAACCGAACGCGCCCCGCGCGCGTCCATGGCGTCAATCCAAGTAACCGGAGGTGCGCCGTGGTCGTAAGTCGCGCAATCCATTTCCTTCTGGCCCTCGTTCTTTCCTGCGTTGTCGCAATCAGTGCGCGCGCCGACAGTCTTGCCAGCTTTCTTCCTGACATTGATCCGGCTGACCTGGCCCCGGGCGCCGACGCGTTTGGCCCGGTACGCAGCGACGTGAAAGTTGCCCCGGTCCTTCGAGGCGGTGAAACCATCGCGTGGGCTTTTCTGACTTCGGACTTTGTAGGCACGACCGGATATTCCGGCAAACCCATTCACGTGGTTGCCGCCATCGACGCGGATGCTGTTTTGACCGGCGTTCAGCTGGTCAAGCATTCCGAACCCATCGTTCTGATAGGCATTCCCAATTCCCGGATGGTCGAACTGACCGAAGGCTATGCGGGCCTTGACCTGAAACGAGAGGCCGAGACCGGGGGTGAGGGGCATGATCTCGACATCATCTCGGGCGCGACCGTGACGATCATGGTGATCGATGACAGCCTTGTGCGCGGCGGGATCAAAGTGGCCCGCGCGCTGGGTCTGGGCGGTTTGTCCCCGGTGCAGGCTGACGGGCCGCAGCGCGAAGTCGACATGGCGCAGGATGCGGTCTACGACTGGACCACTTTGTCGGGAGACGGCTCGGTCCGGCGGATGACGCTGGATGTCGGGCAGGTCAATGCCGCCTTTGAAGCCACCGGGGATCAGCGCGCGATCAAGCGCCCCGAACCGGGCGAGCCGGATGACACCTTCATCGACATGCATATGGCGCTTGTTTCGGTGCCGTCCATCGGCAAGTCGCTGCTGGGTGAGGCTGAATACCAGAACCTGACCAACTGGCTGGATGAGGGCGAACAGGCCATTCTGGTTCTGGGTCGCGGGGCCTATAGTTTCAAGGGATCGGGCTATGTCCGGGGTGGGATCTTTGACCGGATTCAGCTGATCCAGGGCGACAGTTCGGTGCGGTTCTTCGATAAGCAGCAGCGCCGTCTGGGTGAGGTTGCAGCACCGGATGCCCCCAGCTTTACTGAACTGGATATTTTCAAAATCCCGGCTGATGCCGAGTTTGACCCGGCCGAGCCGTTCCGCCTGCAATTGCTGGTGCAGCGTGCCGTCGGGGCTGTGGAAAAGACCTTTCTGACCTTCGATCTGGGATACAAGCTGCCGGAACAGTACCTGTTGCCGGTCACCGCCCCATCGGTCGTGGATGATGCAACCGGCGAAGCGGCTGCCAAGGCGGCATTGTGGAAACGAATCTGGAAGGACCGCACCGTCGAGATTGCCGGGCTTGGTGTCATGCTGCTGGTGCTGACGGCGACGTTCTTCTTCCAGTTCCATGCCACGATGAATGCGCGTGTGTTCTACTGGTTCCGCATCGGCTATCTGACGATGACCCTGTTTTTCATCGGCTGGTATGCCAATGCACAGCTGAGCGTGGTGAACCTGATGGCGCTGGCGGGCAGTTTGCGCACGGGGTTCTCGTGGGACGCGTTCCTGCTGGACCCGCTGGTCTTTATCCAGTGGTTTGCCGTGGCCGCCGCCCTGCTGTTCTGGGGTCGTGGGGCCTATTGTGGCTGGCTGTGCCCGTTTGGCGCGCTTCAGGAGCTGACCAACAAGATCGCGCGGGCTTTTAAAGTCCCGCAATGGACTTTGCCCTGGGGTCTGAACGAGCGCCTGTGGCCTGCGAAATACATGATCTTCCTGGGCCTTTTTGGTCTGAGTTTCGTGTCAATCCCGCTGGCCGAGCAATATGCCGAGATCGAGCCGTTCAAGACCGCAATCATTCTGAAATTCATGCGCGACTGGCCGTTTGTGGTCTTTGCGCTGGTCCTGCTGGGGATCGGGCTGTTCGTTGAGCGGTTCTATTGCCGCTATCTTTGCCCTCTGGGCGGAGCGCTGGCGATCCCTGCCCGTATCCGCATGTTCGACTGGCTGCGCCGCTACAAAGATTGCGGCACACCCTGTCAGACCTGCGCCAATGAATGCCCCGTTCAGGCGATCCACCCCACCGGTGAGATCAATCCGAACGAGTGCGTCACCTGCCTGCATTGTCAGGTGCTCTATCAGTCCGAGACCAAATGTCCCGTCGTCATCCGCCAGATCAAACGGCGGGCCAAGACAGGGTCGGTCGATCTCAAGACCCCGCTCGGACAACCACCGGCGAACCATCCAAACGCCAAACCGCAAGAAGTTTCCTGAAAGGAGGAACGATCATGTCGGAACACGATAAAAAACTGAACGTCACCCGCCGCGGATTGTTGGGAGCATCCGCCACTGGCGCGGTGCTGGCCGGCACCGGTCTGGGCTCGACCCTGATGACCGCCCGCGAGGCATCTGCCGCGGCCAATGCAAGCCTGGAGCCAGGTGAGCTGGACGAATATTACGGCTTCTGGTCCTCGGGCCAGTCCGGCGAGTTGCGCATTCTGGGCGTGCCGTCCATGCGCGAACTGATGCGGGTGCCGGTATTCAACCGCTGCTCGGCCACGGGCTGGGGCCAGACCAACGAGTCGCTGAAGGTCCTGACCGAAGGCCTGCTGCCTGAAACCAAGGAATACCTGGCTGCGAACGGCAAGGTCACCTATGACAACGGCGACCTGCACCACCCGCATATGTCGTTCACCGACGGCACCTATGATGGCCGTTATCTGTTCATGAACGACAAAGCCAACACCCGCGTGGCCCGTGTGCGTTGTGACGTGATGAAATGCGACAAGATCATCGAGATCCCGAACGCGCACGACATCCACGGCCTGCGCCCACAGAAATACCCGCGCACCGGCTATATTTTCGCCAATGGTGAACACGAGGCACCGCTGGTCAATGATGGCTCGATCCTTGATGATCCGTCGCAATACGTGAACATCTTTACCGCCATCGACGGTGATACGATGGAAATCGCGTGGCAGGTGATGGTGTCGGGCAACCTCGACAACACCGACTGCGACTATCAGGGCAAATACGCCTTCTCGACCTCGTACAACTCGGAAATGGGTATGAACCTGGCCGAGATGACCGAGAACGAGCTGGACCATGTGGTCGTGTTCAACCTCAAAGGTATCGAAGAGGCCGTAGCGGCCGGGAACTATCAGGAACTGAACGGCGTCAAGGTCGTGGACGGACGTAAAGAGGCGGGTGGAAACCTGACCCGGTACATCCCGATCCCGAACTCGCCGCACGGTGTGAACGCAGCACCCGACAAGAAACACATCATGATCAACGGCAAGCTGTCGCCGACCGTATCCGTGATCGATGTGGAAAAGGTCGATGCGCTGTTCAGCGAAAACGCCGATCCGCGTTCTGCTGTTGTCGCCGAGCCGCAGCTGGGTCTTGGCCCGCTTCACACGGCGTTCGACGGCAAGGGCAACGCCTATACCACCCTGTTCCTGGACAGCCAGGTGGTGAAGTGGAACATCGCCAAGGCGATCGAGGCCTATGCAGGTGCGGATGTTGACCCGATCGTCGACAAGGTCGACGTGCATTACCAGCCGGGTCACAACTCGACCTCGATGGGTGAAACTGCCGAAGCCGATGGCAAGTGGCTGATTTCGATGAACAAGTTCTCGAAAGACCGCTTCCTGAACGTAGGCCCGCTGAAGCCCGAGAATGAGCAGCTGATCGATATCTCCGGTGACAAGATGAAGGTGGTCCATGACGGCCCGACCTTTGCCGAGCCCCATGACTCGATCATTGTTCACCGGTCCAAGGTGAACCCGGTCAACGTCTGGGACCGCAACGACCCGATGTGGGAAGAGGCGCGCGCGCAGGCTGCCGCTGACGGTGTCGATCTGGACGAAGGTGCAGAGGAACCGATCCGGGATGGCAACAAAGTGCGGGTCTACATGACCTCGACCGCGCCCGTGTTCAGCATGGAGAAGTTCACCGTCAAACAAGGTGATGAAGTGACGGTCTATGTCACCAACCTGGATGACGTGGATGATGTGACCCACGGCTTCTGCCTGTCGAACTTCGGTATCGCGATGGAAGTTGCGCCGCAGGCCACCGCCTCGGTCACGTTCATTGCCGACCGTCCGGGCGTGCACTGGTTCTACTGCCAGTGGTTCTGCCACGCGCTTCACATGGAGATGCGCGGCCGGATGTTCGTCGAGCCGCGGGGAGCATAACCCATGCGCTGGTCCCTGCTGATACCGCTCCTGCTCGGCTCGCCCCTCTGGGCGGCGGAATGGGATGTACCCAATCGGGCAGGGGCCATTGCTGAGACATTGGCGCAGGCGGAGGAGGGAGACACCCTTCGCCTGTCGCCGGGCGTTTACACAGAGCAGTTGGTTCTGGACCGGCCCGTCACCATCGACGGGCTGGGGCAGGCCACTATTGATGGACAGGGCGCAGGCAGCGTCATCACCATCACCGGGCCAGGTGTAACCGTGCGCGGTCTGACAGTGATCGGCTCGGGCTCGGATCATGAAGGGATCGACAGCGGCATCAAGCTGACCAAGACGGCCAAAGCGCCGGTGGTCGAGGATAACGTTCTGATCGGCAACCTCTATGGCGTCGACATTCACGGGGCCAGAGACAGCCTTGTGAAGGGCAACCGGATCGAAGGTCGCCAGGACCGCCACATGAATTCGCGTGGCAATGGCGTCTATGTCTGGAACGCTCCGGGCGCGGTGGTCGATGGCAATGACATCCAATATGGCCGCGACGGGATCTTCGTGAATTCGTCCAAGAAAAACACGTTCACAAACAACCTGTTTCGCGACCTTCGCTTTGCCGTACACTACATGTACGCCGACAATTCCGAGGTCTCGGGCAATGTTTCAATCGGCAACGATCTTGGCTATGCCGTGATGTTCACCAAACGGGTGAAGATCACCGACAACGTCTCGATCGGCGATCGGGAACACGGAGTCATGCTGAACTATGCCAACCAGAGCGTGATCTCGGGCAATGTGGTGAAGGGGGCCAAGGAAAAGTGCACCTTCCTCTACAATGCCAACAAGAACGAATTCTCGGACAACTGGTTCGAAGGGTGCGGCATCGGCATCCATTTCACCGCCGGGTCCGAGGGCAACAGGATTGTCGGCAATGCGTTTGTCGGCAACCGCACACAGGTTAAATACGTATCGACCCGCTGGGTCGAATGGTCCGAGGACGGTCGCGGCAACTATTGGTCCGATTTTGCGGCCTATGACGTGAACGGCGACGGTGTCGCCGACGCCCCCTATCGCCCCAACGATAGCATGGATCATGTGCTGTGGACTCAACCCGCAGCCAAACTGTTGCTCGGCTCCCCGGCCGTGCAACTGGTGCGCTGGTCGCAATCGGCCTTTCCGGCATTGTTGCCGGGTGGCGTGATCGACAGCAATCCCCTGATGCAAGCCCCGAAACCCCTAGCAATGCAAAAGGTGCCTCATGACGGATAAGGCCCTGACTATTCAGAAAGTACGCAAGGATCGCGGCCCCAACCGCGTTCTGAGCGACGTTGACCTGACCCTTGCCCCCGGCGAGCGCGTGGCGCTGTTGGGTCACAACGGCGCGGGCAAGTCGACGCTGATCAAATCCATTCTTGGGCTGATCCCCATCGACGGCGGATCGATCCGTGTCGGCGATGCCCATCCCGGCAGCGCGACCGCGCGGCGCGATACGGCCTACTTGCCCGAGGCGGTATCGTTCCATCCTGCCCTGACCGGGCGTGAGCAACTGAGCCTGTTCGCCAGCTTGTCTGGAGAGAAAGCCGACATTGCCAGTCTGCTTGATCGCGTCGGACTGAGTGAAGCCCTGGATCGTCGCATCGGCACCTATTCCAAGGGAATGCGGCAGCGTCTCGGGCTGGCGCAGGTTCTGTTGGGCCGCCCCAAAGTGGCCCTGCTGGACGAACCTACCAGCGGCCTTGATCCGATCTCGCGCCAGGATCTTTACGCTATCATCGACGAGTTGGCGGGGCATGGCACAGCGGTGCTGATCGCCAGCCACGCCCTGACCGAGGTCGAGGCCCGTACCGACCGAATCGCCATATTGCGCAGGGGCGTGAAGGTGGCAGATGATACATTGTCGAACCTGTCGGAACTGGCGGGGCTGCCGATCCGGCTGCGCGTGCGCGCGTCGCAGAATGCCGAGGCTCTGGCTGCAGAACTGGGCGGCAGCCGCGTCAATGGCGCATCGGTCGAATTGCTTTGTTCGCCTGCGGACAAGATGCAGGCCCTGCGTCGGATTGCAGGGCTGGGCGATGCAGTGGCAGATGTCGAGATGACACCGCCCAAGTTGGAAGATCTCTATCGTCACTATGCACGGGAGGGCCTGCAATGACTCGGTTTCTTGCCATAACCCGCGCCGAAATGCTGATATTGCGCCGAAACCGCTGGCTGCTGGTGGCGACGCTGATCATGGTGCTGTTTGCGCTGGCGCTGACATTTGCCGGCAGCGCGCCGACTGGTACGCTGGGTGTCGACATGCTGACAGTATCTGTGGCCTCGATGACCACGCTGTCGGTCTACCTCGCGCCGCTGCTGGCCCTGATGATTTCATTCGACGCCATCGCCGGCGACGTGGATCGGGGCAGCTTGGCGTTGCTGCTGTCCTATCCTGCAGGGCGTGGTGAAATCCTGTTGGGCAAGTTCACCGCGCATCTTGCGGCACTGGCCTTTGCCATGGCCGTCGGCTTTGGCACTGCCGGGGCGGTGGCGGCATGGTTCGGCGGTGCGGGGCCGGAAAGCCTGTTGGCGCTGGCGCGTCTTATCGTGACTTCGATCCTGTTGGGCGCCGTGTTTCTGGCGCTGGGATACCTGCTGTCGGCCCTGGCACGGGGCGCCACGGCGGCGGCAGGTCTGTCGGCCGGGCTCTGGCTCATCTTTGTCGTTCTCTATGATCTGGGGCTTTTGGGGGCCGTGGTCATGGACAAAAGCGGCAACTTCACCCAATCCGTCTTTCCATGGGTGATGGTAGCTAACCCGGCCGACGCATTCCGTCTCTGGAACATCGCCGCGACCGAAAGCGTGGCAATGGCTTCGGGCATGACCGGCGCGGCGCAGGCGCTGCCTGCGTGGGCCGCTCCGGCTTCGCTGTTGATCTGGCCGGTGCTGGGCTTTGCCCTGGCCCGTCTTGCTTTCCGGAGGGTCGAACCATGAGACGCCTCGCCGTGATTGCTCTGGTCGCTCTTTCTGCCTGCAAGGAGGAACAGGCTGCCGCGCCCCCTGCGCCGGTTGACCTGACCGAGGTCGCACTCAGCTACTTCTGCCAGATGAATGTCGCCGAACATGGTGGCCCCAAGGGCCAGATCCACCTGGAAGGCCATCCAGCGCCGCTGTTCTTTGCGCAGGTGCGGGACATGCTGGCCTACCTCAAGGGACCGGAGCGGGATGCCGAGATAACGGCCGTCTATGTCAGCGACATGGGGGCCGCGCAAAACTGGGCGAACCCCGGTATATCCAATTGGATCGATGCCGGTGCCGCTACCTTTGTCGTTGGCGCCAATGTGGCAGGCGGAATGGGCGCGCCCGAGGTCGTTCCCTTTGCCGATCCTGCCGCCGCGATGACATTTATCGACCAATACGGCGGCAAGGCCCTGCCGCTGTCTGACATTCCCGAGGCCGAGGTTCTTGGCCCCGTCGATCTGGACCTGACGCTGGAGACACCGGCATGACACTTGTTTCACGCCGCCGCTTTCTGACCGTTTCCGCCGCCTGCGCGGCGCTGCCCACGGGTGCATTCGCTGCACCGGTTGCCCGGTGGCGTGGCATTGCGCTGGGCGCGGGGGCCAGCCTGCGCCTCGAAGGACTTGATGAGGTGCAGGCTGCGCCCATCTTCGCCGCAATCGAGGCGGAATTGGAGCGGCTGGAACGGATTTTCAGCCTATACCGCCCGGACTCTCAGCTCAGCCAGTTGAACGCGCTAGGGTACCTTCAAGACCCCGCGCCGGAATTGCTGGATATCCTCAGCCTGTGTTCTTCTTTGAACGAGGCGACCGATGGGGCATTCGATCCCAGTGTACAGCCGTTGTGGATGGCGCTGGCTTTGGGCAAAAGGCAGGCCGAAATCGACGCGGCCCGCGCCGCGGTCGGATGGGAAAGAGTTCGTGTCACGTCGCGCGACGTACGGCTGGCTCAGCCCGGACTGTCAGGTCTGACCCTCAACGGGATTGCGCAGGGCGCAATAACAGACCGCATTGCCGATTTGTTGAAATCGTTCGGGTTGCGAGACGTACTCGTGGACATGGGCGAGATCGCGGCGCTGGGCGCGCATGCCGACGGTTCGGCCTGGAGCGTCGGGCTGGTCGGTCCTGACGAAACCGTCCGTCAGCGGATAACGTTGCGCGACCGAGCCGTAGCCACATCGACCCCAAGCGGCACCATGCTGAGCGCGCAACAGGGTCATATCCTGGACCCGCGCGGTGGGTATTCTGTGCATCAAACCGTATCGGTGTCGGCGCCGCGCGCGGCCGTGGCGGATGGGCTTTCGACGGCCTTGTGCCTGCTTTCGGCAGAGAAGGCCGCAAACGTCCTTTCCAGGTTCCCGCAGGCAAAGCTGGAAATGCTTCTATAGGGTCCGGAACGTTGTGCCAGACTTCACGCCTGGCGCAGCGCATTGAGACAGGTTAGAATTTCGCTGAACTGACGGTGCTGTGGAACGTCCGGGCGGGTGACAAGGTACATGGGCAACAACAGGTCTCGCGCCTCTGGAACTTCTGTCAGCTGGCCGGTGCGAAGATATGCGCCGATGACGTAATCCGGGAAATATCCGCGACCACCGCGGTTCAGCACATAGCGAAGCGCCATCATGCAATTGCCCAGAAAAATCGTTTGCCCCGATGCCTGACGCGCGACCGTGCGAACATGATGCTGATAAAGGTCGCCAAGCTCGAGATTGACGAAAATTGTGTCGTCGTCCGACCCAAGGCCGGGCGTTTCCACCAACAACAACCGTTCAGGCGGCAGTTCTTCGAACACAATCTGCTTGTTGCGCGGTTTTTCGTGCGTGAGCGCTGCGTCCAGCACATTCGTCGACACCGCCTCGACCATGTTTAGATCGTGGTCATAATTCAGCGTCAGCAGCAGCTTGCCGAAGTTTCGCTCCAGACTGATGGCCAGATCGACCAGAAGAGGGTCCCAGATGCTTAGTTGCGCACCCAGCCGGATCGACAGGCGATTGGGAGCCTGAGTGGCGAGGTCCTGCGTTGCAAAACTCCACAGCCCGACCATCTGTTCGGCATAGGGGCGGAACTGATGGCCGAACTCTGTTAATGCCGTGCCGCCTGCGCCCCGCGTGAACAAGTCTTGTCCCAAAGCCTGTTCAAGCGCGCGTATTCTGGCGCTCACTGCCGTCTGCGTGACGTTCATCTTGCGCGCGGCCGCATGAAACCCACCGGTTTCGGCCACTGAAAGAAAGGTCTTCAGCGCATTGATCTGCATTTGAAAACATTTTCGTGTCAGATTGATAAAATCAATTCATTTTTTTGCTTTTAGATGCGCTGATAAAGTGTCCGAGCGACATTAGCAGCAGGAAACCGCAATGCTGGACAAAAACCACAAACCCACCTGGACCAGTTTCGAGAACGCCACCAAGGAAGATTTCCTGGCGGTCATGGATTACGAAGATGACTATAACGCGGCCTTGCCGGATCGCATCCTCGACGCCATCCGGTCGCTCGATGAGGAATGGACGCCCTATCCGGTGAACCGCTATCAGCACTGCCTTCAGGCGGCTACGCGCGCATACGAGGATGGGGCAGACGATGAAATTGTGATTGCCGCGCTGGTGCATGACGTGGGTGATATCCTGTCCCCCTACAACCACGGTGAATTGTCGGCAGCGATGATGAAGCCCTATGTCAGCGAAAGAACCTATTGGATTCTGAAGCATCACTGCGTGTTTCAGGGTTACTACTACAATCATTTCCTGGGTGGCGACAGGAACGCGCGCGACAAGTATCGCGACAGCCCCTATTGGGAGGATTGCCGCCAGTTTTGCCACGACTATGACCAGTGCGCCTTTGATCCGGATTATCCCACCAAGCCTCTGGAATTCTTTGAGCCGATGTTGCGCAAGCTTTTGTCAAAGAGTGGCGGGCATATGGAACTGAACGAGACCGCCGAAGACGGCAAACTCGACTGACGACCACGCCGGGCGGGACAGCTCCACCCGTCCGGCAATTCTGGCTGGCGTTTAGCAGGCGGCCATCAACCGGTAAACGATCTGGGCGGCGGTGAAATTCCACGCGGCATTGCCGTCGGGCGCCAGTTCAACAACGTCGAAGCCCACGCATCTGCGCCCCTCGAGCGCGTGTTCCACAAGGTGCAGCGCCTGATAATAGCCAAGGCCGCCGGGCACCGGCGTACCTGTGGCCGGCATTTGCGAAGGGTCCAACCCGTCGACGTCAAAACTGACATAGACCAGTTCGGGGAAATCCTCGGGCAGATCGACGCTGTGGATATTGCCGGTCACCAGTTCTTCGGCGTCCACATGGAAGACGGAGTTGCGTTCGCGGCTTTCCGCCTCTTGCGAGCACAGCGCGCGGACACCGAATTGCGCCAGAGAGATGCCTTCTTCGGCCAGCAGATGCATAACCGAGGCATGGCTATGCTTTTCGCCCTGATAGGCGATGCGCAAATCCGCGTGGGCGTCGATTTGGACGATGCCGACCGGTTGACCCAGCGCGCGCGCCACGCCCATGACCGCACCATAGCTGAGAGAATGTTCGCCCCCCAGCGTGACAGGAACCTTGCCAGCGCGAACCGCCGCCTCGGTGCGGGTCGCGAGACGCTCCATCACCACTGGCAGGGGGGCGTCACAATCCAGCGGTGGTTCCGTTATTATACCTTCGGCGCAAGGCTCAGCGGTACCGACGATCCGCTCAAGCTCGTTCGAGGCCTCGATGATCGCGGAGGGGCCATTTGCTGTGCCGGATCCATAGGAAACGGTGCGTTCCAACGGTACAGGGATCACGCGGAAACGTGCGGTTTCTGTGCGCTCGGCGTCGGTCAGTTCGCTGTCGAGAAAGATGCTCATGAAAGGCGGTCCTTGAAGTCCTGGTATCCGAACTGTCTGACGATCTTCAGTTCGTCGGTTTCGCTGTTCCATAGCGCGATCGTGGGCAAGGGCACACCGTTGAAGGTGTTGGTCTTGACCATCGAGTAATGCGCCTGATCGAGAAAGGCAAAGCGCTGCCCGATCCGCAGCGGTTCGGCCCATGTATAATCCCCGATCACGTCGCCGGCCAGGCAGGACGGACCGCCGAGGCGATAGATGTGGCCCGCGTGTGCCTCGTCCATCAGCGCGGGGCGATAGGGCGCCTCGATCACGTCGGGCATGTGGCAGGTGGCAGAGATATCAGTGATGGCAAGGTTCATACCATTCTGCGGCAGGTCGAGGATTTCGCCGACCAGAATGCCCGCGTCCAGGGCCACAGCCTCGCCGGGTTCGAGATAGACGTCGATGCCGTGTTTACTGCGAATGCCCTTGATGAGGGCAACCAGCCCGTCGCGGTCATAGTCGTCGCGGGTGATGTGATGACCGCCGCCGAAGTTGAGCCATTTGAGGCCACCGATGAACGGCGCGAGCTTTGGTTCGACCGAGGCCCATGTGCGCTGGAGCGGTTCGAACCCTTGCTCGCAGAGCGTGTGCATGTGCAGGCCGTCGACGCCATTCAAAGCCGCAGGCGTCAATTGGCTGACCGGGGTGCCGAGGCGCGAACAGGGTGCGCAGGGGTCGTATTTCGGCACCTCGCCTTCGGAGTGTTCCGGGTTGATGCGCAAGCCTACCTGTTTGCCAGCCGCGCGGCATTTGCCGAGGAAGCGGTCCTTTTGGGCGGGGCTGTTAAAGATGATGTGGTCGCTGAGCGCAATGATCTCGTCGATGTCGCTGTCCTTATAGCCGGCACAGAAGGTTGCGACCTCGCCGCCATATTCCTCGCGGCCCAGACGTGCCTCGTAGATGCCGCTGGCGCAGGTGCCGCCGAGGTGCTGCCGGATCAGGGGCGCGAGCGCGAACATCGAAAACGCCTTGAGTGCGCTCAGCACATGCGCACCCGAGCGATGACCGATATCCGCAAGCGCCTCAAGGTTTCGCTGAACCGCTTTTTCATCGACCACGAAACAGGGGGTTGGGACTCGATTGAGATCGAAGGCGCGGAAAGCTCCGGCATCGCCTGCCTGAGTGGTCATCATGTCGGACATGTCCGGCGTCTCCTTGAAGTCGAGAGGCCGGGGGCGCTGCCCCCGGACCCCCGGGATATTAAGGGCCAGATGAAGCTGACGCGGATCAGAAGGTGACCGGGCCGTCGAGTTCATGAACCTGCCATGGCAGGCCATGGTCGTTCAGCATGTCCATGAAATCGTCGGGGTCGAGTTGCTCCATGTTCCAGACGCCTGGTTGCACCCAGTTGCCTTTCAGCACCTGCGCCGCGCCGATCATGGCGGGGACACCCGTGGTGTAGCTGACGGCCTGGCTGCCGACTTCCGCGTAGCACTCCTGATGATCGCAGATATTGTAGATGTAATAGGTTTTCTCGCCCGAGCCATCCTTGGCCTGACCCGTGGCGATGTCGCCGATGCAGGCCTTGCCTTTGGTTTCCGCGCCCAGATCGCCGGGATCGGGCAGAAGGGTTTTGAGAAACTGGATCGGGATGATCTCGTGTCCGTCATGCATGACCGGGTCGATGCGGGTCATGCCGACGTTTTCCAGAACCTTGGCATGGGTGATGTAGGCGTCGCCGAAGGTCATCCAGAAACGGGCGCGTTCGATTTCGGGGAAGTGGGTCGAAAGCGATTCCAGTTCCTCGTGATACATCAGGTACATGTTCTTGGGACCGATGGCGGGGAAGTCGAACTCGACCTTGGTGGTCATGGCAGGGCTGGTTTTCCATTCGCCGTCTTCCCAGTGGCGCACTTCGGCCAGCACTTCGCGCAGGTTGATTTCGGGGTTGAAGTTAGTGGCGAATTCCTGGTCGTTCGAGCCGCCATTGGCATCCAGAACGTCGATCTGGCGGATGGTGTCGAGCTTGTGTTTCTTGAGCCATGTGGCGAAGACCGAGGTGACGCCCGGATCGAAGCCCGAACCGAGAATGGCGGTCAGGCCCGCCTCCTTGAACTTTTCCTGGTACGCCCATTGCCAGTGGTATTCGAATTTGGCCACGTCCTCGGGCTCGTAATTTGCAGTGTCGAGGTAGTGGCAGCCGGCCTCGAGGCATGCATCCATCAGCACGAGGTCCTGGTAGGGCAGGGCGAGGTTCACAAGGATTTCGGCGCCGGTCTGCTTGATCAGGGCGACGGTGTCGGCGACCCTGTAGGCGTCGAGTGCGGCGGTTTTGATCTCTACCCCGGTGCGCTCCTTGACCGATTTCGCGATGGCGTCGCATTTCGACTTGGTGCGGCTGGCCAGCGTAATTTCGGTAAAAATATCCGAATTCATAGCCATCTTGTGCACGGCGGCGTGACTGACGCCACCTGCGCCGACAACCAGTGTTTTGCCCATGGGGTGTCTCCTCTCACAGGGGGTTATTCGTAATAGGTGTAGCCGTTGATCGAGTCGCGGTAGGCGCTCATCAGGGTCTTGCGGTCCTTGGCCTTCAGCGTGCCGGTCGAGATCGCCTCGTCCACCATCTTGCGGAAGGCGGCGACACAATCGGCCGGGTCAAATTCGACATAGGCCAGAACCTCGGAGATGGTGTCGCCTTCCTGCTCGTGCAGCAGGTCGAACCCGCCATCGGCGCGCAGATCGATGGTGACCACATTGGTGTCGCCAAAGAGGTTGTGCAGATCGCCAAGGGTTTCCTGGTAGGCCCCGACAAAGAACACGCCCATGTAATAATCGTCTTCTTCGGGCAGCGTGTGGACCGGCAGGCTGGGCGAAACGCCTTCCGCGAGTATGAAACGGCCGATCTTGCCGTCGCTGTCGCAGGTGATGTCGCTAAGCACAGCACGACGGTCAGGGACCTGGTTCAACATCTGCAATGGCACGATCGGGTGCAACTGGTCGATGGCCCAGACATCGGGCAGCGACTGGAACAGCGAGAAATTGCAGTGGTAGATATCGGCCAGCTTTTCAAGTTGGGCATCGACATCTGTTTCCCCCTCTTCCGTGGCGACGAGTGCTTTGATACGGGCCATCAGAGACAGGTAGATGCGCTCGGCCCGTGCCATCTGGCGCAGGTCGACATAGCCGCGCCGGAACAGCGCTCGCAACTCGTTGCGGTAAAAGGTGGCGTCGTTCCAGCATTCTTGCAGCCGGTCATGGCTGAGATAGCCGTGCACGGCGGCCAGATCCGACACCAGATGGTGGTCGTCGGGATGTACGTCAGGCCCGTTCGGCGCGTCATAAAGCGTGCATTCAAGGACGTTGAAGACCAGCATCGAAGAGGTCGCTACGACGGCGCGGCCGCTTTCGGTGACCAGCGTGGGATGATCCACCTCGGCCTCGTCCATCGCGTAGGCCACGGTTTCGACAACGTTGGCACAGTATTCCTCGACCGTGTAGTTGATCGAGTTCTCGGTGGCCTTTTTTTCGCCAGTGTAATCCACGCCCATGCCGCCACCGAGATCAAGATGACTGAGTGGCACGCCTTCGCGCGTGAGTTCGGTATAATACCGGCAGGCTTCGCCAACGGCGCGGCGCACGTCGTTGACGTCGGGCACCTGGCTGCCCAGATGTGAATGCTGAAGCTTCAGGCAATGCAGCAAACCGGCTGCTTTCAGCTTGTCCACCACCGACACCAGCTGATCAGTGTTCATGCCAAAAGCCGAGCGGTCGCCCGAGCTTTCTTCCCATTTGCCGCTGATCTGGTTGGTGAGCTTCACCCGCACGCCCAGCAAGGGTTCGATGCCCAGCTCGTTATAGACCTCGATCACGGTGTCGGCTTCTTTCGGGCTTTCCAGCACGACTACGGTGTTAAAGCCGATCTTGCGGCTGAGGATGGCAAGCTGGATGAACTCGGCATCCTTGACGCCGTTGCAGACGATCAGCGCCTCGCGCGCCAGACGGTGCGCCAGCGCGATGACGAGTTCAGGTTTCGAACCCGCTTCGAGCCCGTAATTGTATTTCTGTCCGAACTCGACGATCCGGTCGATCACCTGTGCCTGCTGGTTCACCTTGATCGGGAATACGCCGCGATACTGGCCGCGATATCCGGTGCGCGCGATGGCCTCGGCAAAGCTTTCGTTGATATGGGCAATCTCGTTTTCCAGATATGAACTGATCCGAAGCAGCATCGGTGCCCGGATGCCACGTTGATCAAGATCGTGCAGAATGCCCGGCAGGCTGATGGCGGCCGCATCGGGGGCAAGGGGATTTCGAAGGCCGATCTCGCCGTCCTCAGTCACCTCTATGAGACCTTTGCCCCATTTTTCCACGCCATAAACGGAATGCGGTGCGTCAGACGTCTGTTTCAATCAACCATGTCCCCTGTGGTTTGAAGCCTGTGGATGTGCGCCGCCCTTTACGGGAGGTGTTCGATTCGTCCAAGCGTAAACTCTTACAGTATCGGATTTAAACTGCGGTCTAACGTCTTTTTCCACCTATCTCGCCGCAGCACATATATCTGCACAATCTGGCCGCCGCTGAAGGAACCTTGATTGAAACCCTGCGAGACGGGAATGTCAAATTGCCCTGTTGCCCCTTGAAGTCGTGCTGCAGGGGCCTGTCGCGACCGGGATTTGTGTTCTGGCGGATGGGGTCAGGAAGGCGGTCATATCGGTAATGTGAAGAAAACTTAATTGTAAGGACAGGTCCCGATCAGCCGTGGGCGCCATATATCCGTTGTGCTGGGAAATCGTCGTAGAAGGCAGAACGGGCATGAAAGCAAACACCAAATTCATTGCGGCCATCGTTGCCACCGCCGTATGCGTAACAGCGGTCACGCAATCGGCCGGTGCTGCGCTGCATCAGAAGGATCAGGAGAACCCGGCACTCGAAATCAAAACCAGCGCCGCCATTCTGCCCGATGTCCAGAAAGCAGTCTGGGTCGCAAGCTTTCAAGAGTGATACGGACAAGCCGGCTGGCGTGGGTTTGATAACGTTCTTGATGCCGTTACGCGATCTGACAAGTGCTCAGGGCAGAGCGACCAAATGTCGGTAACAGGCTCCGGTTCCTCTGCGACTGAACCAAGACTTGCGGAGGGAGGCGCCCTGCGTGTTTCAGGGAGGGCGCGCAGGGCGGTTTGCCGGTCGGATAGAATCCGGCAAAGATGATCATTTATGCGGTTCGAGATCCCGCAAAAGGTTCTGGAGAGATCGGAAAAGACCTATTCCCGCCCCGTCCGGGGCAGCATCAAGAGCGCTTTCGACGTCTTTTACAAGAATGCCGATCGTGTTGTCGTCTTGATATCCGTCCTGTGCGAATTCGATCTTTTGGAACCCGGAAGCGAACCAGTTCTGGCCCGAGCTTGTATGGATGAGGTTCAACAATTTGTGCTGGTCCAGCCCGGCTTGGTGTGCCCAGTCCAGAACCAGCCGTGTGATCGCCGTGTTTGAGGCCGCCAGAAGGTTGTTGAGAACCTTGGCCTGCATCCCCATGCCGTATGGCCCCATACGGTGATAATACCTACCCATGGCGTCAAACAACGGCTGCGCTGCGTCCAGATCCCCAACGTTACCGCCCAGCATAAATGACAACCGCGCCTCTTGCGCGGCGATCTGCGCCCCCGACATCGGCGCGTCGATCAGGCTGATCCTGTCGGGAACCCGCTCGCGCAATTCACGCACGTATCGAGGAGAGAGCGTCGAGCACAGGATGATCCGGCGCAGACCGGGTGCATCGACAAAACCCTGAGACTCAAACAGAACATCCTCAGTTTGCGGTACGTCCCGAACAACAGTCAGCAAGGTGTGCAAACCCTGCCCAAACGCGGTCGCGTCATTGGTAACAAAAGGCTGCAACACCCCGAACTCGGCCGGATCACGGATATCGAATCCCCGGGCGTCAAAGCCAGCGCGGCGCAAGGCGGCGAGCATCGGAGCGCCCATGCGGCCGCAACCGGCCAGACCGATCATTTGACGATCTCTTCGTCCCTCACGAACATGTTGGCCCAGGCCCGGTCGATCAGTTCTGGCGACATTTGATAGGGAATACCCTCGAACTCGCAGATGGCAATCATCTGGTCGATCAAAAAGATCGGTTGATAGTTCGCATAGATGTTGTTGATCGTCGGATACTTGACCTTGAGCAGATGAACCAGCGCCGACTCATCCAGTGGCATGCCGCGCTTGCGGGCAACCATGGCAAAGATCTTCAGGAAATTCTCCTGGTTCGGGCCATCGATCTTGATCTTGAAGAAGATCCGGCGCAAGGCCGCCATGTCGAAGATTTCATTCGGGTGAAAGTTGGTTGAAAAGATCACCAGCGTGTCGAAGGGAACTTCGAATTTTTCACCGGATTGCAGGCCGAGAATATCTTTGTTTTCTTCAAGCGGTACGATCCAGCGGTTGACCAACGCCTGCGGCGGTTCGGTTTGGCGGCCAAGGTCGTCGACGATAAAGATACCCCCGGTCGATTTCAGCTGAAGCGGCGCCTGATAGGTGCGCGCAGTTGGGTTATAGACCAGATCCAGCATGCTGAGCGACAGTTCACCGCCGGTAATCACCGTCGGTCTTTCGCACATCACATAACGGGTGTCGAAACGCTTGCGGCGGCGCAGGCTGTTAGGATCGTCCGTTTCCTGTTCGATCAGGTTGTGCACGATCGGGTCATAGACCGTGATCACCTGACCGGCATATTCTATGGCGCGGGGAACATAGACATGATCGCCTAAGGCATCGCGAATACCGTTTGAGATGGAGGACTTACCGTTGCCCGGGGGGCCATACATCAGGATCGACCTGCCGGCGCTGACCGCAGGGCCAAGGTGATCCAGCAAACTGTCTGGCAAAACCAGATGCCCCATCGCGTTGACGAGCTGTTCCCGGGTCACTTGAATATTGCGAATCGACTGGCGCTTGACCTGTTCGCGATAAACGTCCAGCGGCACCGGCATCGCACCGAAATACTCCGACTGGCTGAGTGCATCCAGCGCCCGTGCCTTGCCGGCGTCGGTCAACTGGTACCCCATCTCGTTGCCGGCATTGGCGACGAGGGTGCCGGTTGCTTCCAGCAATTTCTGCTCTCGTGCAATATCCACCAGTTCCTGGGTCACGGACCCCGGCAGGCAAATGGCCTCGGCAATCTCGGTGACCATGTTGACGTTTTTGCGGAAGATGGTCTTGAGAAGAATGTCCCGCATCATGACCAGTGGAAGTTTCATTTCCGCCAGCCCCTTGGGGGGCGGTGGGGCCATAACGGTGGTGGTCTGCATGTTCATGAGCGGTGCTCGTTCGTTCAGATTCGCCGGTATTGTTTCGCGGGTGGAACCGCACGGGGTAAAACTGGCCCAGCAATGTGGCAGCACAAAGGCAGAGCCGGGGCGTGTCGATGATCACTCACGCCCCATAAATCGTTCCCAGAATCAAGTAAATGGACAGGCTTCCGGCCAGAGTCAGCCCCATGGGAAAGAGCTTGCCCGCCTCCCAGCTTTTCCATTCGGGCGCGATACGCCGCAGGGCTGTGTATTTGGCCAGTCGGTGGGTAAAGAATGCCCCCAGCAAACCTGCCGCCAGAATGGCCAGAACCAGCCTGATATCTGAGGTCCAGACAAACGGGGCTGCGACAGCGGCGAACTTGGCGTCACCAGCCCCGACCGCTCCGCCCGCGTTCAGAAGGAAACCGATCAGCAACACGACCGGCAGATGGAGAAGTTGCCAGACATAGACGGGTAGCGAGAATGTAAATGGACCAACTGTGCCGGTCGGCCAATCACCAGACCACAGGGGGAGGGCGATGAGACCAACGACGATAAAGATCCCGCATAGCGCCGTATTCGCCTGGTTCTTGATCTTCATCTCGCGCAGATCGGTAAAGGCAACGTACAGGCAAACCGGCAGCACAAATGGCAAGAACCATAATGCTGCCGTTGATGGAATTTCCATTGCTCAGGCGCTCTCCAAAGCGTCCAGCGATCTTACAGCTTCTTCAAAGTGTTGCGGATGCGTTGAGATTGCGTCGCGCAGCAGGGTTTTGCCGGTTTCCACGTCACCCTGCTTGATTGCTGACAGGGCCATCGTGTGCAGCAGGGTTGCCCGCTCGACCTGATCCATTGGAACGACGGGGAGGGCATAGTTGCGCTGCGCACCACGCGCCAGAACCAGATTGTTCTTGGCGGTGAACAGGGATTTATCGTGCTTGATCGCCTCGTTGAACAGGCGTTCTGCTTCGGCATATTGGCCGCGCGTCAACTTGGAGTATCCCCAGTTGTTCATCACCCCGGCCGGACGTGTCGTCAGCCCGATAGCGGTTTCATAAAACGAGTCCGCGCGTTTCCAGTCCTTGTTCGCGTCGGCCACCATCGCCTCAAGACGGTAGCGGCTGAAAGTTTCATGCGTCGGCGGGATCGAGTCCAAAGTGCTTTCCGCTTTGGCCCAGTCGCCAGAACGGATCAAAGCGTCGGCGTAGCTGACCTTGTCTTCGGTGGTCGACCCGTTCATCTTCACCAGTTTGGACCAAGCGGCAGCGGCTTCGGTGCTGCGTTTTGCACGACCCAAGGAATAGGCGAGACCGCGTTGCAGGTCAGCGCGGTCGGGATTGGCCGCCGATGCCCGCTGAAAATATGCGACCGCCTCATTCGGGTCTGCGACGCTCAACATGACGTCGTTGAGGTTGGTTTCGTCGATGACATTGATGTCCTGCAGGGTCTTGTCGACGGTTTCCTCGCCTTTATCTGCGCAGGCTGCCAGCGTCAGCCCGCATGCAAGCATGCTTGGAATCAGGATGGAGTGGCGCATTTTTTGCGTCCCTTACTGCTCTTGCCTCGATCATGGCGTTCTGCGCAGGACAAAGTCGCCCTGTCCCCGCTGCACCAGCTTGAATTCTTCTTTTTCGGAGATGGTAACAGGATTTTCCATTTTTGCGAGAGCTAACTGTAAATTGTCGCGTATTGCGTCACTTTCGCCATTGTCCAGCGCATAAGCCTTCTTGAACACCAATGCGGCCTCGGGATACTGTCGGGTTTCCACCAGAACTACACCAAGGTTGTTCCAGGCCTCAGGCCAGTCCGGGGCCTCTTCGACCGCTCGCCTGAGCAGTTTCTCGGATTGTCCGAGACGCCCCAACCCCAGATTGGCCGTACCCATGCCGGTTACGATCTCGGTTGTCATCCCTTCCTTCAGGGCCGCACGGGAAAAGGCGTTCAGGGCCAATTCGTATTCACCGGATTCCATAAGACGATGCGCCACGATCAGAGGTTCTACCTCTTCGCCCCATGGATCAAAACCGGGTGGGTAAGGTGTGTCGGGCAGGCTATTGGACGCGCAAGCGGTCATCGCTGTCAAAATGGCGATGACCGCTAACTTTCTGCATAGAGATCTGGGCCCGCCCACGCCCGGTTTGAACATTTTCAGTTGCCTGCGCCGATGTTTTTCAGATTCGCGATGCCTTGAGCCGAAGGGCCGACCAGAATGACCAACAGCGGCGGAACCGTCAGCATCATTGTGGCAAGGGTCATTTTCGTTGGCAACTTGTTTGCGGCCTCTTCGGCGCGCATGACGCGTTTGTCGCGCATTTCATCGGCATAAACGCGCAGGGCTTCCGCGATCGAAGTGCCAAAGGTCGCCGATTGGATCATCACCGTAACGAAGGACGATACGTCTTGAACCCCGCAACGTGTGCCCATGTCCCTGAGAACCCTGTCCTTTTCCTTTCCCGCCTTCAATTCGTGGGCGACAATCTCGAACTCTTCGGCAATCTCAGGGTAGGAGACGTGCATCTCTGCTGCGACACGGACAATCGCCTGATCAAGCGACTGACCCGCTTCGACGCAGACCAGCATCATGTCCAGCGCGTCCGGAAATCCGGAGGTTATATTCTCTTTGCGGGTCGCGACCCGGCGGGTGATCCAGTATTTCGGCAAGAAGTAACCGATGAACCCAGGGGTGAGAAGGCGGATGGCTATCTGTTGCCCGCTGAATTCCTGCCCGCTTGCCAAAACGGTGACAAACAGTGTTCCGATTAGTAACCCAAGAATTCCTAACGCAAATTGTGCGAAATGGAAGAATCGTACAGAGTCCTTCGAACGATAACCAGCCTGACGCAGCTTGAGTTGGATCGCGGATAACTCTTCGGCGTCTTTCGGCTCCAGGAATCCCGCGAATTTTTCAAGCTGTTCGTTGCGGCCAGCTTGGCGCAGTTGATCTTTTTTTCCTTTTGGAGGCGCCTTAGGTGCGGTGTCGCGCTTGAGTTTGTTGAGGGGGTCTTCTTTCTGGTTCAAAAGAACCGGAACCGTCAGAAGGATCATGAACAACCCGAGCACGCCAACTGCGATCAGAGGGCCGAACTCACCAAGGTGCTCGGTCAGCAGGTCATTGATCTTGGTCAGGAATTCCATGTCGGCCCCTTACACTTTGATGTTCGTCAGCGCGCGCATAACGAACAGGTTGAGCGTCAGCATGATGCCGACGAAGAAACATGCCGGAATGAACCAAGGGTGATCGAGAACCACGTCATAGTAGTGCGGGTCCTTCACCATGATGAACATCAGGCAGAACAACGGAAACGCCGACAAGAACTTGCCGGACCATTGCGCTTCGGCTGTGATCGCCTTGACCCGCCGAAACAGGCGGAACCGCGCGCGGATTACTTTTGCCAGACCAGCAAGAATTTCGGCTAGGTTACCGCCGGATTGCTGCTGAATTGAGACAGCGACGGCAAGAAAGCGGAGATCCTGCATGTCGAGGCGCTGTGCCATTTCCTTGAGGGCTTCGCCAACGTCGCGGCCATATGCGCTTTCATCCGCGATGATGCCGAACTCGGTGGCGATCGGGTCGCCGACCTCTTTTGCGACGATCTGGATGGCCGATACAAAGGGGTGGCCCACGCGCAGCGACCGAACCATCAGCTCAACCGCGTCGGGCAGTTGCTCTTCGATGAGGTTCATGCGTTTCTTGGCCTTGTGGTTGACCCACAAGTAGACCCCACCCACTCCGAAGACGACCGATATGGCGGCGCGAACCGGTGTTTCAGTGTTGGTCCCGACGCTGAGTGCTACAAAAGCGAATGCCGACACAAAGACCATGATCATGATCAGCTGCGTGGGCGTGAACGCGATTGCAGCTTTCTGCGCCTTCTCGGACAAAAGGGAATAGAGCGGAATGGACTTGGTCTTCATGTGCTGCTGCATTTCCTTGCGCAGCTGCTCAAGTACCTGTTCGCGCCCTTGCCCCTTGTCGAGCATCTCCAACCGGCGGTTCACGCGGCTGTTCTGACTGATCGACTTGCCAAAGGCCACCAAGTACAGACCTTCAACCAAAAACAGGACGCCTATGAATATGGCGCCATAAATGAACGGCTCCAGGCTGAGTTGCATGGCGTGATCCTCACATCGTGGTTGGGTCGTAGATGGACGGCGGCAGATCAAAGCCCCAAAGGCGGAACCGCTCGGAAAAGTGACTGCGCACGCCCGTTGCCGTGAAATGTCCGATAATCTTGTTCTCGGGCGTTAACCCGACACGCTGAAAGCGGAAAATCTCCTGCATCGAGATCACATCGCCTTCCATACCGGTAATTTCTGTGATCGACGTCATCCGGCGCGAGCCGTCCTGCAAACGGCTGGCCTGTACGATCAGGTTCACGGCTGAGGCGATTTGGCTGCGAACCGCCTTGATCGGCATCTCGATTCCTGCCATGGCGATCATGTTTTCCAAACGCGAAACCGCATCACGGGCAGAGTTGGCATGGATTGTCGTCATCGAACCGTCGTGACCGGTGTTCATGGCCTGCAACATGTCGATCACCTCGGCGCCGCGCGTTTCACCGACGATAATTCGGTCGGGACGCATACGCAGGGCGTTTTTCAGGCAGTCCCGCGGGCTGACCTCACCTTTGCCTTCGACGTTGGGCGGGCGGCTTTCCATTCGGCCCACATGGGTCTGCTGCAGCTGAAGTTCCGCCGTGTCCTCGATAGTCAGGATACGTTCAGAATTGTCGATGAAGCTGGAGAGCGCATTGAGCGTGGTGGTTTTACCCGAACCTGTACCACCCGATACGATCACGTTCAGACGGGTGGCGACCGCTGCCTGCAGATAGGCCGCCATTTCTTCGGTAAAAGCACCGAAAGTCACTAGATCGTCGATGTTCAGCTTGTCTTTCTTGAATTTCCGGATGGAAACCAGCGACCCGTCAACCGCAATTGGCGGGACCATCGCATTGAAACGCGAACCATCGGCAAGACGGGCGTCAACATAGGGGTTAGATTCATCGACGCGACGACCCACGGCGGACACGATTTTGTCGATAATCCGCATCAGGTGTTTTTCGTCTTTGAACGAGATGTCGCTCAACTCAAGCTTGCCGAACCGTTCGACAAAAACTTGCTGAGGGCCGTTCACCAGAATATCGCTGATTGAATCATCCTGCAAAAGCGTCTCGAGTGGGCCAAGCCCTTTGACTTCGTCATACAGTTCCTTGTTCAGTTGCGCCCGGTCCTCGCGATTGAGAACGACGCTCTGTTGTTCCAGGATTTCGCTGGCAATCGAGCTGATTTCGGTTCGCAATTCTGCTTCCGAGGCGCGTTCAAGCGCGGCAAGGTTCAGGTTTTCCAGCAACTCGCGGTGAAGCTCAATCTTGAGCTCACCCAACCGTTCCTTGCGCTTTCGATCCCGATCAGAGCTCCCGGCGACCGCCGGGCGCAATTGAACGGGTTTCCGCATCGATGCTTTTGGCGCAGCCTCGGACTTTTGGGTTTCGGTTGATGTATTGGGGTTTTGCTCTTTCGCACTGACCGGCACAGCTCCCGGTTGCTTTTTGTACCTGGAAAACACAGCGGATCCCCCTCAGGTTGCTATCAGGCGGCTTCTGCGTCGTTGCTGCCCAGGGCATGCAACGATTCGGCCAGTTTCGAGATTTCCTTGCGCAGCGGATTCTTCGCCGCTGATGAGGCGAGCGGCAGCCCATGATCGCCGCCCTGCATGACCGGCTTGCCACCGTCAGGCAATTGCAGGTCGATGGAGATGCCCAGGCTTTCGCCCATACGTTTGACACGGCTTTTGCCGGTCAGATCCGTGAATTTCGGGGCGCGGTTCAAGGCAAATCGCAGTTTGTTGAATGGCAGATCCTCGGATTGCAGGGCGCGTTTCAGGCGCAAAGCGTTCTGCGCCGACCGCATGTCCAGCTCGATCAATGCAAAATAGACGTGCGCGGCCTGCAAGACAGTTTCCGACCAGTGGACCAGGGTGGTCGGCATATCCACGACCACATAGTCAAAATGTGCGCGCGCAATGTTGATGACACGCTGAACGTCTTCCTGCGTGATGATGTCGAGCGGAACCAGATCAGCAGGAGCGGTCAGGACCTGTAGCTTGTCTTCATAGGTCTGAAGCGCCTGACCAAAGGCGTCTTCATCCATTGACGCAGTGTCGGAAAGCATCTCGAACACCGCTTCACGACGGGGAAGGTCGAGATAGGTCGAGACAGTGCCAAATTGCAGATCGAGATCCAGAAGACATACGCTCGGCGCATCTTTTTTGGATACGTTGGCCAACTCCCAGGCCAGATTAACTGCCAGCGTAGTCGCACCGACACCGCCCGCCAGACCGTGAACAACCAGAAGAGCGCCTTCTTTCGAGTCTTGAGCGTCCAGTTGCGGCGATGAACCTTGCGCCACGAGCTTGGGCTCGGGCTTTCTGATTCTGGTTATCGCCTCCTGGAGTTCGTTTTCGGGCAGGGGGTAGGGGACAAACTCGTCGGCGCCTTGCCGCAAAAGCTTGTGAAGAGCAGCCGGTGTCACATCTTCGGCGATCAGGATGACCTTGATGCTGCGCGACTTGGCCAGAACGATGATCTCGCTCAACCGGTCAAGGTCGTTTTCGTCGTCGCCGTCAATGGCGAGCGCAATGAATTCAAGCGTTTCGGCCTCGGGTTGTTCGAGAAAGGCAAAGGCTTCGGAAAAGCCAAGATCGCCCCAGCTTTCGCCCATTACCACTTCCATGTCTTCGATAAGCAGATCGAAATTCTGAACATCGCGGCTGACGGTGCAGGCCCGGAGCGTGTTTTCCTCGGAATGCGGCGAATCGCTGCTCATCAATAAGATCCTTTGTTGCGTGAGCGCAGGTCAGAGGATCAGCATTGCGCCTAGTCTGGCCTGAGATCGCCCGATTGCGGTCGAATCCGCCCGCAGATCACATATTGATGACAAGATTGCTGTGAAGTTGGGCGAGATTGGGGCCGAAACGAATTAATTGTAGGGAATTGGGCGACTATGTCGCCCAATGCCAATTATTGTCCCGCCTCAATGGCACCGGTATAGCTACCAGTGCGCAGCGGGGATGGCGGTACAGCGCTGCTGATGTATTCACGGTACACGATCCTGGCGTATTTGCCGTCCAGAACGTTTGCGTGCCGACTGACGAACCCGGATACTTCAGTTACCGTGCGACGGTTGCGGCGGTCACGATCCGTTGTCTGCACGAGCGGCTGAGTTTCGCCATAAGAAACAACGGCCTCAAGACGTGAGCGCGAGATGCCCTGCCGCGCAAAGAAATTGACGGCAGCTTGCGCACGACGCAGGCCCAGGCTGTTGTTGTAAGAGGGCGATCCAACCAGATCAGTGTGACCATAGACCCGGAAGCGAACTTCGGGGAACTGTTTGATCCAATCTGCCTGTTGCAGCAGGATTTGCTGCGCTGTTGCGTCCAGTTGGGCGCTGTCAAAGGCAAAGTTGATCTGATTCGGCACTTCTTGCGCAAACCGCTCGGCCAGGATCTGACCATAGCTGCGTTCGCCGTTCATGACCTGAACGTTGTTAAGTGTCGCGTTTCCGAATGTGCCGGTGTCGACATCATACCCCGCTTCGCGTCCGCAGGCTGCGACGGCCAGCATCAGACCCAGGGTGAGTACCTTGTTTTGCATTGGTCCCATCCTTCCAATCAATCCAGAACGTAGCCGTAAGAGCCGGTGAAATCCTGCTTGGCGACCTCCGAAGCCGCGCCACTACCGGGGCGCTCGGTGCGCGTGGTAAGACCGTTCAGGAACAGGTCGGCCTCGCTCGGCGGTTTGACACGGTCGGTTGGCAGGGTCAGCGCCTCACCAATCGTCGGCGACACCAGATGTGCGGTCACGATAATGACCAGCTCGGTCTGGTTCCGCTGATAACTGGTGCTGCGGAACAGTGTGCCAAGCACAGGCACATCGCCAAGCCAGGGCAATTGCGTGTTGCTGTCCTGGAAATCATCAGAAATCAGGCCGGCAATTGCAAAGCTTTCACCGTCACGCAGCTCCACAGTGGTTGCGGTTTCGCGCTTGATGAAAGACTGGATATTGAAGCCGCTGATCGTGATCGAGTTGTTCGGATCCAGTGCCGAGACACCGGCCACCATCTCGAGGTTGATCAGATCGCCATCCACGACGCGCGGAACAAACTTCATCTCGACGCCAAACGGTCTGTATTCGATCGTTGTCACGCCCTCTTCCTGCTGAACCGGGATCGGATACTCGCCACCCGCAAGGAAGTTGGCCTCTTGCCCCGACAGCGCCGAAAGATTCGGTTCTGCCAGCGTGCGCACGGCCCCTTTCTGTTCCAGTGCTTCGATCAGCAGGCGGACCTGGGTCGATCCCGCGCCAAAGCCGAACAGGAAGGCTCCGCTGTTGGTTTGCGATGCTGGAATTTGGTTTCCAAGACCTGGGGTCAGGTTCCCCAATGCCAGGTTCAGTGCACCGGCCGTGTTCAGCGTGCCGGTACCCGCAGCTACATCCGTGCCACCAATGCCCCAGGAAGCTCCCAGTGCCTTTGACACCGAACGTTGCATCTCGGCAAAGCGGACTTTCAGCATCACCTGCTGTACGCCACCCACGCTCATCAGGTTGGAAACCCGTTCCGGGGCGTAACGTTCCGCCAACTCAAGCGCACGGGCCAGCTTGGCCGAGCTTGAAATCGTGCCGGACAGGACGATACCGTCATTGGCCGTCCGCACCTCGATTCGCTCTCCGGGCAGGATCTGCTGCAGACGCTCTTTGAACTCGGTGACATCCGGTGCAACCCGAACCTTGACGTTCGTGATCAGGTTGCCACCGCCATCGAACAGCGACAGGGTTGTCAGGCCGGGCGATTTGCCGAGCACGTATATAGTGCGGTCCGACAGTGACGAAATATCCGCAATGCCGGCATTCGCGATGCTGAGCTCGGCGAATGGCTGTTCGCTTTCAACTACGATTGCGCGGTTCATCGGAACGTCCAGCGTTTCCGCCGTGCCGTTCTTGACTACGCGTAGGTCTTGCGCCCACGCGGATGTGCCGACGGGGGTCAAAACTATTGCCAGCCCCAGCAGGGCCGGTTTGATCCAGGAACTAATTTTCATGTGACCTGCCTTTCCGATCACGCCTCGTTTCGGGTCTTATGCCCATGCTTTTCAGTTACTGTGCGTGAGTTCCGGTTTTATTGCAATAATCAATGGTTTCCGGAGTTTTCTTTATGTGGGGAATCGGCAACAACCAAAACGCGAAGGCCGCGCAACTGCGCGGCCTCCATCTGTTAACTTTTTGAAATTCTGTCAGTTTGTGCAGGGAATCTCTATGACGACAATCTCGGCGCCGCGCCGGTTTCGAACCGTGCAGACTTCTTCTTGAACGACTTCCGGTGCTGCCTCGATTTCACCAAGTCCCAGAAGAGTTCGCTGATTGACCTCGACCGACGCCGTTACCGTCTCGTCGCCGGCGCCAACCAGTGCCAGGGACATGCTGCCGGTATTCTGGGCCTGTGCAAGCGAAGCGATCTGTTCAGGTGTCGCGGCGACTGTGACGGTACGTGCAATCGTCGCCCCGGTCAGATCCTTCCCGGCGGTTTGGTCGACGGCGATGACCTGGATGTTGGCTTGGATCAGTCGGGTTATTTCACCGCGCCCGCCTTCTACCGAATCGACGTTTCGTCCGGTCCAGTAAACGTCCACGTTGTCACCCGGTCGCAGAAACCCCGACACGCCCGAAGCCACGTCCACGCGAATCGCAAAAGCGCGCATTCCCCTGGAAAGTTGCGACGTCAGCCCTGCATCCTCGCCGGGATTGGTCACTTTTACGGCCATGATGGCCTCGTCCTTTTCCATCGCGCGCAACACATAGCGATTGTCGGATTCGTCTGCTGGGAACAGAGAGGCGGGATCAGTAAAGGTGCCCTCGGGAATGGCATTTTCCGGCCACTTGACGATACGAACGTCGTCCTTTTTCAATTGCTGTCCATACTTCAGCGCCTTGTTTGCAACGATGACTTCCACAGTTGGAACAATCAGTGCGCGCGCCTGCCGTTCTTTAGCCAATTCAGCCTGGTATGCTGTGATATAATTCTTGGCCAACATGACTGCGCCACCGGCCAGCGCCACACCAACGATAAGGACAAGCCCGAAGACGACCCTCATATCTGCACCTCTTATTCGCTTATTCGGGAATGCAGTGTCAGCACACCCCTGCTGCTATTGAAGAACGGTAAATGGTAATTGTGTCGAAAACAGGGACAAAATCTGTGGGATTTCAATTTGTCCCGAATTCGGAACTAGCCTGTCTGACGTGCAGATCGCTTGTTTTTATTGGACCGGATTTAGGCCGGTGCTGACTTGTTCGTCAGAAAGTGCCTGGCCAATTTTTTCACCCACTGTACCGGTCGGTCCGGTGACTGCGGAAAAGGCGATGGCCGCCAGCGCGACAACGGCAGCAGTCAAAACGACCCAGTCGACTGTCACGGCTCCGTCTTCGCCGGATACGAATTCAGTAAGCTTTGTGAACACGATGCCCTCTCGCTACGCTAATAGTAATTGCCTTCGTATCCGGGACGCAGTCTCGCGACATGGGAATTTGAAAGTTTCGGCTTATGGATTTGTGGCGCCACCACCGCTGATACCGCCCGTGGTTACGCTGATAGATGAGAGCGCACCGCCAATTCTTTCACCAACGGTTCCGGTGGGTCCGGTAACCGCGGAATAGGCAATGGCGGCCAGGGCTACAACTGCGGCTGTTAGGACAACCCAGTCGACAGTTACGGCTCCATCTTCGGAGGATTTGAATTTCTCGAGAACGGCAAACATGATGCCACCTCTTGCTTGACTGAAAAAGGCCGCACCTTGGCTGACGAGGCGCGGCCTTGAATTTCTAAGTCAGGCTGATTTCAGCTTACGGCGTGGTGCCGGCGCCGCCACCGCTGATACCACCGGTATTGACCGAAACGCTGGACAGCGCGGTGCTGATGTTGCCGGCGATGGTGCTGGTGCCTGCGGAGATCTGGTTGTATGCGATTGCGGCCAAAGCAACCACGGCTGCGGTCAGCACAACCCAGTCAACGGTTACGGCGCCGTCTTCGTCTTTGCGGAAGTTCTTGATGAACTTGATCATGTCATGTCCCTCCTAAGGATCAAACTAAAACTACCTCGGCGTCGTCTTAGAACCACCTCTCATCGGTTCATGTCCGTCGCGGTATGGGAATAGTTTTGCCCTTGGCCCGTGGCAGGAATTGGGCCAAATCGCGAAATTTTCGCCCAGAGGTTAACTTTTCGATCATTTTTCTCATAAGGCATTGAAAGTAAATATAAAAAATATGTCGCCAACTGGTTGAGTCCCTGAGGTGCGATGCAATTTGGTATCAATTTGGGCAAAACCGCCCCAATTCATTGCGAAATTCTGGCTTTGACGGCAGGATTCGGCGACAAAACTCAGAAAAACAATACATGAGGCAGGCAGATGAACCTCCGGAAAGCAAGAATATGCGCCGGCGCGTTAGCGATTCTGGCCTTTGGCGCTGTTATGGGGCATGCAAACGAGCCCGCCGCAGGTGGCGCGCTGAAAAGAATAAAGGCGCCGCTCCCCGGATCGCGGCCCAAGGTGACCGTGCAGATAACACCCGAAGAACATGCCGCGCGTCCCTTTGCCAAAAGTACCGGCGGGACATTGGATATTCCCACCGTCATCGCACGGGCCGAACCAGCACCCGACGTTAAACCGCCCAGCAAGGCGGGGCGCTATAACCGGTTTTGGGAAAAGGTTTCTCCGGACATCGCCAAGGCGGGTGCTGGGCGGTTGGACGAGGCGTTTCGCGCGCTCACCAGCATTGGCGTCGGCGGGCCGCGCCTGCAGGCGCTGCAGGACATAGCAAGAGAGCGCGGCATCGATATCCTGCGCTCGACCGTCGGTACCAATGTCTCACCCGCACTTGTTCTGGCGGTGATATCGGTCGAATCCGCCGGTCGCGCCGATGCGGTCAGTTCAGCGGGGGCGCAGGGGCTGATGCAGCTCATGCCTGCGACGGCCAAGCGGTTCGGGGTCAGCGACAGTCTTGTACCGGGTCAGAACATCGCCGGCGGGGTGAAATATCTGAACTGGCTGATGAACGAGTTCGGCAACGACCCGATTCTGGTGCTGGCCGGGTATAACGCGGGCGAAGGCGCAGTACGCAAACACCAGGGCGTGCCGCCCTATGCCGAAACACGAGACTATGTTCCCAAGGTGCTGGCGGCATTCCAGATCGCGCGCGGTCTTTGTTCGACGCCGCCCGAACTTATCTCGGACGGCTGCGTCTTTGCCGCCATGCAATGAAAAAGGCCCGCCGAAACCTGGCGGGCCTTTTCGATTTTCCTATCCGGTCAGTTGACGATTGTCGCCTCGGTGGCGGCGCGCATCTCTTCATCCGAGACACCATCGGCCAGCTCGACGATCTTCAACCCGCCTTCGACCACGTCCAGAACGCCGAGGTTGGTTATGATCCGGTCCACCACGCCCTTACCGGTCAGTGGCAGGGTGCATTCCTTGAGCACTTTGCTGTCGCCATGCTTGTTGGTGTGATCCATCACCACGATGACCCGACCGACGCCCGCGACCAGATCCATGGCGCCGCCCATGCCCTTGACCAGCTTGCCGGGGATCATCCAGTTCGCAAGATCGCCTTTCTCATCGACTTCCATTGCGCCCAGAATCGCGGCAGCAATCTTGCCGCCCCGGATCATCGCGAACGAGGTGGCGCTGTCGAAATAGGCGGTGCGGGCCAGTTCGGTGATCGTCTGCTTGCCCGCGTTGATTAGGTCGGGGTCCTCTTCGCCCTCGTAAGGGAAGGGGCCCATGCCCAGCATGCCGTTTTCCGATTGCAGGGTGATATCCTTGTCTCCCACATAGTTCGCCACCAGCGTCGGAATCCCGATGCCGAGGTTCACATACATGCCGTCTTCCAGCTCTTCCGCCGCGCGGGCGGCCATCTGATTGCGGTCCCAGGGCATTATGCGTCCTCCTTCTTGCGGGTGGTGCGTTGTTCGATGCGCTTTTCGTGCTGCCCCTGAATGATGCGGTGCACATAGATGCCGGGCAGATGGATGCAATCGGGGTCCAGCTCGCCGCGTGGGACGATTTCCTCGACCTCGGCCACGCAGATCTTTCCACAGGTCGCGGCAGGCACATTGAAGTTGCGCGCCGTCTTGCGAAAGATCAGGTTGCCGGTGTCGTCGGCCTTCCACGCCTTGACAATGGCGAGATCGGCAAAGATGCCGTTTTCCAGAATATAGGTCTCGCCGTTGAAATCCTTGTGCTCCTTGCCGTCGGCAATCACCGTGCCGACGCCGGTCTTTGTGTAAAAGCCTGGGATGCCCGCGCCGCCGGCGCGCATGCGTTCCGCCAAGGTGCCTTGGGGATTGAATTCAAGCTCCAGCTCACCGCTCAGGTACTGACGCATGAATTCGGCGTTTTCGCCTACATACGAGCTGATCATCTTTTTCACCTGTCGGGTCTGCAGCAGGATGCCGATACCGAAATCGTCAACGCCTGCGTTGTTCGAAGCAAAGGTCAGATCCTTGACGCCGGATTCTTTGATCGCGTCCAGCAGCAGCTCGGGAATGCCGCATAGGCCGAAACCGCCCGCCGCGATGAACATCCCGTCATGCAGCAAACCGTCCAGCGCCTCGGCGGCATTGGCATAGACTTTTTTCATGGAAAACTCCCCCAATGACTTGGTGATGCCGCAGGTTGTGCCGTCGCGTCACGGGGAAGTCAATGAATGCATGGGGGAAAGGTATTTATACGTAATGACGCGGCCCGGCATGAAAACCGGGCCTGCGACTTTCACTTGGAACTGGGATTCTTTGCCACCTTTTTCTTGGTCGGCGCTTTCTTTTTGCCACTCTTCTTGGCCGCTTTTTCGGCCACCAGTTTCACGGCCATCTCCAGCGTCACATCGGCAGGTTCCGTACCCTTGGGCAGGGTTGCGTTCACCTTCTTCCATTTCACGTAGGGGCCAAAGCGGCCTTCCATCACGTTGATCGGGCCACCGTCAGGATGTTCGCCCAACTCCTTCAGCGGCTTGGCGGCGGTCCTGCCGCGCCCTGCGGGATTGGCGCGCTTTTCGGCCAGCAACTCCACCGCGCGGTTCATCCCGATCTCGAACACGTCGTTGGGGTCTTTCAGGTTGGCATAGACTGGCTTGGCTTCATCGGCCAGTTGATGCATCAGATAGGGGCCGAAACGCCCGAAGTTCGAGGTGATCATGCCGCCTTCGGGGTGCTCACCGATCTGGCGGGGCAGGGACAGAAGCGTCAGCGCCTTGTCCAGATCCATGTCATCCTTGCTCCAGCCGCCTGGAAGCGATGCGCGCGGAGGCTTCTTGTTCTCGGGCGTGGGTTCGCCTCGCTGAACATACGGCCCAAAGCGACCGGATTTCAGCCAGATCTCATCCCCGGCGTCCTCGCCCAGCAATTGTTCGTTGCCTTCTGCGCCTTCACCGGCGATGGGCCGTGTATAGGTACACTCCGGATAGTTGCCGCAGCCCACGAACCCGCCAGTGCGCGAGGTTTTAAGGTGCAATTGCCCCAGACCGCATTTCGGGCAGATACGCGGGTCGGACCCATCCTCACGCGGGGGGTAAAGCTGTGGCGCCAATGCCTCGTCCAGCTTGTCCAGCACTTCCGAGATGCGCAATTCGGATGTTTCGCCAATCGCTGCCGAGAAATCGCGCCAGAACTTGCCCAGCAGATCCTTGTAGTCACGATCACCGGCGCTGACATCATCCAGTTGCTCTTCCAGATTCGCGGTGAACTCGTAGCCAACATACTGGCGGAAGAAGTTCAGCAGGAAGATGGTGACGATCCGCCCCTTTTCCTCGGGGATCAGTCGGTTCTTGTCCTTGCGCACATATTCACGGTCCTGAATCGTGGTCACGATCGAGGCATAGGTCGACGGACGCCCGATGCCCAGCTCTTCCATCCTCTTGACCAAGGTCGCCTCGGTATAGCGCGGCGGAGGTTGGGTGTGGTGTTGCAGCGCCAGAACCGCTTCGTTTTCGGACAGGATCGCCTCTTTGGCGACCTTTGCGCCTTCGGTCACCTGCGTCTCGCCGGTCGCCTTGACGAACTGATCGGACAGAGACTCGCGGGCAAAGGCGGCCTTGTCGCCCCGCATGATCTGGGGCAGGCGTTTGTCATCCTCGTCAGCCACATCGTCGCGGCCCTCTTCATAAACGCGCATGAATCCGTCGAACAGAACGACCTGGCCGGTGGCCCGCAACCCGACCTGACCGTCGTCCGAGCCGATCTCGACCGTCGTCCGCTCCAGTCGCGCCGCTGCCATCTGGCAGGCAATGGTGCGTTTCCAGATCAGGTCATACAGCTTGCGCTGATCCTCATCCGTGACCTTCAGCGCCTTGGCGTCGCGGTTCATATCCGTCGGGCGGATACATTCGTGTGCTTCCTGGGCGTTCTTGGCTTTGTTCTTGTAGATGCGCGGGTTGTCCGACACATATTCAGCACCGTACCGGTCCGCGATGGTGTCGCGTGTTGCCGCCACCGCTTCGGGCGCCATGTCGATGCCGTCGGTCCGCATATAGGTAATGTAGCCGGCCTCATACAACCGCTGCGCCACCTGCATCGCGTGACGCGCGCCCATGCCAAATTTGCGGCTGGCCTCCTGCTGCAGCGTCGAGGTCATGAAAGGTGCGCTGGGGTTACGTGCGGTAGGTTTGGCCTCGACCGCATTCACGGTCAGGGCGCGGCTGGTGACGGCCTGCACCGCCAGTTCCGCCTGCGTGGCATTGGCAATGTCGTGCTTGTCCAGCTTCTTGCCTGCCAGCGTGACCAAACGCGCCTCGTAAATCTGACCGCGCGGCGTTTCGAACAGCGCCTTGACCGACCAGTATTCGACCGGCCTGAACGCTTCGATCTCCATCTCGCGCTCGACGATCAGGCGCAGGCAGACCGATTGCACCCGGCCCGCCGACTTTGCACCAGGCAGTTTGCGCCACAGAACCGGTGACAGGTTGAACCCAACCAGATAATCCAGCGCGCGCCGCGCCAGATAGGCTTCGACCAGGGGCATGTCGACTTGGCGCGGGTTTTGCATCGCCTGGGTTACCGCGTCCTTGGTGATGGCGTTGAAGGTAACCCGGCTGACCGCCGTATCCTTTTTGATCGAGCGCCGCTTGGTCAGCGCCTCTTGCAGATGCCAACTGATAGCCTCGCCCTCGCGATCGGGGTCAGTGGCAAGGATCAGTGCATTGTCATCCTTGAGCGCGTCTGCGATCGCCTTGACATGCTTGCGGCTGTCGACGCCAACTTCCCAGGTCATGGAAAAATCATGGTCCGGATCTACCGATCCATCCTTGGGTGGAAGGTCGCGAACGTGCCCGTAAGAGGCCAAAACCGTGTAGTTGGGGCCAAGATACTTATTGATTGTTTTGGCCTTGGCTGGGGATTCTACAACAACTACAGGCATTTAAATGAAAACCTCGTATATCGGATGCGGCGCTTTCTATGGCGGTGCAAGATGTGGAGTGCAAGGGCCGAATGTCAATCCGTTCCTTTGAAGCCTGATTTCCTGCCGGTTTGAAACGCGAAAGCAAGCCCGCAAACGGGCTGCGAAACAACAAAAGTAGGGCACTGCGCCTTCAGCCGATACGAGACAACAATCCGCCGGGTTGCCGTTGTATCCGGCCATCCAGTTCCAGATCAACCAGTGCCGGGCCGACATCGCCCGCACTGGCGGATAGGTCGCGGATCAACTGGTCTTCGGCAAGGGGCGAAGGGCCAAGCCGGTCAAGAATCTGAAGATGCAATTTTGCGGTTTCCCGCAGGCTGCGTTTTTGGGGCGGTGCAGGGGGCAGAGCATCCAGAAGGTCTCTGGCCGGTGATTCCGGCAGGTTGTCTTTCTCTCTGGGCAGCGCCTGGATCACGTCTTGTGCGTTGCGTACAAGTTGCGCGCCATCCCGGATCAACAAATTGCAGCCGGCTGCACGGGCATCCAGCGGATGGCCGGGAACTGCAAGCACCTCGCGACCCTGATCCAGCGCGTCGCGCGCGGTGATCAGGCTGCCCGACTTGGCGGCCGCCTCGACCACCACAACGGCCTGAGCCAGACCCGAAATGATCCGGTTGCGCCGCGGGAAATGCCGCGCTTGTGGCGTAGTGCGCAAGGGTTGCTCCGACAGTCGCAGGCCCTTTTGGGCAATATCCATCGCAAGATGCGCATTCTCTGCCGGATAGACGACATCGACACCGCCAGCCAGAACCGCGACCGTGCCTGTCTCCAAAGTCGCCAGATGGGCGGCCGCATCGATGCCACGTGCTAGGCCAGACACAACTACGTACCCTTCGGCACCCAGATCGTGTGCAAGTGCGCGCGCCATGCGCGTGCCAAGCGAAGAACAGTTGCGGGCCCCGACCAGTGCGATCATGGGTCGACGCAACAAATCCGCATTGCCCAACGTCCACAAAACCGGGGGCGCATCCTGAATATCCGTCAAGGATGCGGGATAGGCGGCATCGCCCAGGCACAAAAGCCGTGCGCGCACGGCTTTTGCGGCCTTGAGTTCGGCCTCGATCACGCCGGGAGGGCAGATTTCATAGCCCTCGACCCCGGCTGCGCGCGCCACTTCAGGCAGCGCAGCCAGCGCGTTCTGCGCTGATCCATGTTCGTTCAACAGGCGCCGAAATGTTGTCGGCCCGACCCGGCGCGAGCGCAAAAGACGGAGCCACGAAAACCGGTCTTCTTCCGTGGTGGGTGGGAGTGGGGGGTGATTGGAAGATTGCTGCTTCTCGGTCATCCGTCGCTCCGCCTGTTTGCAAAACTGGTTTACGCAACGGGGTCTTAACAGGCGGTGAATCGCGTAGAATTTATTCCAATTCACACGATTTCTTATCCTCAGCGGGCCGCAATGCGTTGAAATATAGCGATTTGGCAAATTGCCACAGCGTTCAGAAACCTGCGGGGCGACGCTGGTGCACTCCGAATCAAGCCCGCCCGCCATTAACCCTGAACCCGGTCCGATTCTGCCTCAGGCAGCCGAACCGCCCACTGTCAACCCGTCCATCAACACCGTCGGCTGGCCGACGCCAACAGGCACCCACTGGCCATCCTTGCCGCAATTTCCCATTCCGGGGTCCAGTTCCATGTCGTTGCCCAGGCCGCGTATCTTCTTCAGCGCCGAAGGCCCGTCGCCGATCAATGTGGCGCCCTTGACCGGCGCACCGATCTTGCCGTTCTGCACCCGGTATGCCTCGGTGCAGGAGAACACGAACTTGCCGTTGGTGATGTCTACCTGTCCACCGCCGAAACCGACGGCCCAGATACCGTCCTTGATCTCGGCCACAAGTTCTGCCGGATCGGCGTCGCCGCCCAGCATGATGGTGTTGGTCATGCGCGGCATCGGGCTGTGGGCATAGCTTTGTCGCCGACCATTACCCGTTGATACGGTGCCCATCAGACGCGCATTCTGACGATCCTGCATATAGCCTGTCAGGATGCCATCCTCGATCAGAACCGTGCGTGAACTCGGGGTTCCCTCGTCATCCACGGTGATCGAGCCGCGCCGATCGGGGATCGTGCCGTCATCCAGGACCGTCACTCCTTTCGAGGCGATCCGCTGTCCCATCAGCCCGGCAAAGGCGGAACTTCCCTTGCGGTTGAAATCACCCTCCAGCCCGTGCCCGATGGCTTCGTGCAACAGGATGCCCGGCCAGCCATGCCCCAGCGCCACTTCCATCACGCCCGCAGGGGCGGGCACAGCTTCAAGATTGACCAGCGCGATGCGCAGCGCCTCGCGCACCTTTTCCTGCCAGTCCGCCGGGTCGATCAGCCCGCCCAAACCTACACGCCCGCCGCCCCCGGCAGAGCCGCTTTCGCGTCGCCCGTCCTTTTCCACGATTACCGATACGTTCAAGCGCGTCATCGGTCGCACGTCTCGCACATGCACGCCATCAGGGCGCAAGATCTCCACTTCCTGTATCGAGGCCGCCAGCGCCGCACTGACCTGAACCACGCGCGAATCCAGATCGCGGGCAAAAGCGTCGATGTCCCGAAGAGTTTCGATCTTGACCGGAAAACTTGCCGATTCGATCGGGTCGGTATCGCCATAAAGCCGCTTGTTCGTCGCGATCGGTGGCTGGGCCAGCACACCGCCATTCGCACCCACCGCCAGACGCGCGGTTTCGGCCGCTCGTTTCAGTGCCGGGATCGAGACTTCGGTCGAATGGGCGTATCCCGCGACCTCACCCTTGACCGCCCTCAGCCCGAAGCCTTCCGAGGCGTCATAGGACGCGCTCCGCAATCGACCGTCGTCAAACACCAGCGCCTCGGATTTCCGCCGTTCCACGAAGAGCTCTCCATCATCCGCCCCAAGGGCCGCAGATTGCAAAACCGCCAGTGCTTCATCCAGCGGAATCGCGGTCTCGAAGGGGCGAAACGGGTCATTGGGCATGGGCCGGAACCTTTCCGATTTGATCCAGATCAAAAATAGCGTCCTTTTGACGCAAGCATTTTGCTTTATCTAGTCTCCGGAATATGGTTTTTAACGCGGTCAAAGACAACGGGAGAGGTGCGACCTGATTCATACCTCCCTGTCAGGGACGCAAAGATCAAACGATCAGGACAGAAAATGAAGAATGCTTTGACGCTTTCGGGGCTTATCGCCGCCCTTTCCAGCCTGCCCGCCATGGCTCAGGAGCTTGAAACCATCGGTAAACCGACCCCCGGCGGACTGGGCTTTCAGCCGGCCGCGACGGAACTCGCCCGCGATCTGCAATCGCTCGACGGCCTGATTCTGGTCATCATCACATTGATCTGTATTCTGGTCGGCTTTCTGATGCTGTACAGCTTTGTACGCTTCAACAAACGCGCCAACCCGACACCGGCAAAGTTTTCGCACTATACCCCGGTCGAGATCGCCTGGACGGTCGGCCCGATCATGATCCTGGTTCTGATCGGATCGTTCTCGCTGCCGGTGCTGTTCAAACAGCAGGAAATCCCGCAGGGCGAAATCAATATCAAGGTCACCGGCTACCAGTGGTACTGGGGCTATGAATACACCGACGAAGGCTTCGGCTTTGAAAGCTTCCTTCTGGGCAAGGAAGCATTGGCCGAGAATGGATACAATCAGGATGAATACCTGCTGGCCACCGACAATGCCGTCGTCGTGCCGGTCGGCAAGGTTGTCGTGATGGACGTCACCGGTGCTGACGTGATCCACTCGTGGACCATCCCTTCTTTTGGCGTGAAGCAGGACGCGGTACCGGGCCGTCTGGCGCAGCTGTGGTTCAAGGCGGACAAGGAAGGCGTCTATTTCGGCCAGTGCTCCGAACTTTGCGGCAAGGACCACGCCTATATGCCGATCACGGTTAAGGTCGTGAGCGAAGAGGAATATGACCGCTGGCTGACCGAAGCCAAGGAAGAATTCGCGGGTATTCCGCAATCCTATCAGGTTGCCTCGAACTGACGTAAGGTGTGGCGGGGACACCCGCCCGATTTAGGATGATGCAGGGTGCGTGGTCTCCGCGCACCTTTCGCCCCCAAAGGACCGGAAATGAGCGACGCAAGCATCAATGCCAGCACAGTCCGCGAGGACGAGGCCAGCTTTGGCGATTATTTCGCCCTGTTGAAGCCGCGCGTAATGTCTCTTGTCGTGTTCACGGCTCTGGTCGGATTGCTGGCTGCGCCCGTGCCGGTGCATCCGTTTGTGGGATTCTGCGCCATCCTGTTCATCGCCATCGGCGGCGGCGCGTCCGGAGCGCTGAATATGTGGTGGGACGCCGATATTGACCGCGTGATGAAGCGTACCAAGAAACGCCCAATCCCCGCTGGCAAGATTCAGGAAGGCGAAGCGCTCGCCTTTGGCCTGACGCTGTCGGGATTCGCCGTTGTAATGCTGGGTCTGGCAACCAACATCATGGCAGGGGCCTTTCTGGCGTTCACCATCTTTTTCTACGTCGTCATCTACACGATGTGGCTCAAGCGTTCGACGCCGCAGAACATTGTGATTGGCGGCGCTGCGGGTGCATTCCCGCCCGTCATCGGCTGGATCGCGGCTACCGGCACTATGTCGGTCGAACCCTGGCTGATGTTCGCTTTGACCTTCATGTGGACACCGCCGCATTTCTGGGCGCTGGCCCTGTTCATGCGTTCGGATTATGACGACGCCGGGGTGCCGATGCTGACCGTGACTCACGGCCGTCGCGCCACCCGAGTTCACATTCTGGTTTACACTGCCCTGCTGGCGCTGCTGGCTGTCGGCACGGCCTTTTCTGACATTGGCGGCCCCGTCTATCTGGCGGTGGCGTTGGTCATGAATGCCCTGTTCCTGCGCGGTGCCTGGAAAATCTCGCGCCGGGACGAACACGCGTCCGAGGCCGACAATTTCAAGGCCGAACGGGGTTTCTTCAAGCTGTCGCTGCTCTATCTCTTCCTGCATTTCGGCGCGATTCTGGCCGAGGCGCTGCTGAAGCCCTATGGGTTGGGGGGCTGGGGATGAGCCTGCGTAAGACACACGAACTGCACAATCGCCGCTTTGGCCGCAATCTGGGCGTGGCCCTGACGCTGGCGGCTTTGATCGTCATCATCTTTGGTCTGACCGTAGTAAAGGTCAGCCGGGGCGACTATGAACCGCCGCGCGCAGAGGTGCAGAACTGATGGCGATTCGGGGACCCCAGAAAACGGTTCTGCAACTGGTCGGCGTCGTCGTCGTCATGGGCACACTCGCCTGGGCGTCGGTGCCGTTTTACAACTGGTTCTGCCGGGTCACCGGCTTTGGCGGAACCACTGGCGTGGCCGAGCAAAGCTCGGACACAGTGATCGACAAAACTGTCACCGTGCGCTTCGATGCCTCGAAGGAACGCGGCATGCCGTGGGAATTCAAACCGGTCGAACGCGAGATGACGCTTCGTATCGGCGAAACCGGGCTAGCCTTTTACGAGGCCTACAACCCGACCGACAAACCTGTCGCCGGGCAGGCCTCATATAACGTGGCCCCCTATTCGGCAGGTGGCTACTTCCAGAAAATCGCCTGTTTCTGCTTTGACGAACAGGTGCTGCAACCGGGGGAACGGGTGGAGATGCCCGTGACCTTCTATGTCGATCCGGAAATCGTCAACGATCCGGAAGGGCAATACGTGCATACGATCACTCTGTCGTATACATTCTACGAAATCGACCTGCCCGAGGGGTACGCAGCCCTCGACGCGCAGGCGGAAACAACAACGAACTAATGCCTGTAGGTGAGGGACGCTGATGGCACACGCTAAAAATCACGACTACCACATTCTGAGCCCGTCGATCTGGCCGCTGATCGGCGCAGCGGGCGGTTTCGTCATGCTGGTCGGGGCCGTATTGTGGATGCACGGCATCACCGCCTATATGTTCTGGGCCGGTCTTCTGGCCGTTCTCTACACCATGTTCGGCTGGTGGTCGGATGTGGTGGCCGAAAGCCGCGCCGGCGATCATACGCCCGTGGTGCGGATCGGCCTACGCTATGGCTTCATCCTGTTCATCACTTCCGAGGTGATGTTCTTCTTTGCCTGGTTCTGGTCTTTCTTCAAACACCGTATGTACCCGATGCAGGATTATGTGGGCACCGAATATGTCGCGCCAAGCATCCATGCGGTCGACCCGTTCCACCTGCCGCTGATCAACACGCTTGTTCTGCTGCTTTCGGGCTGTGCGGTAACCTGGGCGCACCACGCGCTGGTGCATAACAATGATCGCAAGGCGTTGGTGCAGGGTCTGGCGATCGGCATCGTGTTTGGTATCGCCTTTACCTTCCTGCAGGGTTACGAATACGCCGAACTGCTCAAGCATGAAGGCTGGGAATTCGGCGGCGACCAGTTCTATTCGAACTTCTTCATGGCCACCGGTTTCCACGGCGCGCACGTGATCATCGGCACCATTTTCCTGACTGTCTGCCTGCTGCGTGCGATGCGCGGGGATTTCACGCCCGAAAAACACATCGGATTCGAGGCGGCGGCCTGGTACTGGCACTTCGTTGATGTCGTCTGGTTGTTCCTGTTCTTTGCCGTCTACATCTGGGGTCAGGCCCCGCTGATGTAAGGCCGGTCAGGCTGATCAATTGCAAAAGCCGCCCCAAGGGGCGGCTTTTTCTCTATGTGGGTCGCAAGATTGCTCTCCATACAATTGCGTGGTTGCAATTCAGCCCGCGCGCCCCTTAACAAGACGCCGGTTCCTGAAATGAAGTTTGGTCCTGACATGCGCCGTATTCTGTTCCTGCTGATCTTTGGCCTCGCCGGTTTGGGCGTGCTGCTGTCGCTGGGCTTCTGGCAGGTACAGCGCCTGGCGTGGAAGCAGGTCGTTCTGGCAGAGATCGAAGATCGGATCTCGGCCACGCCGGTTTCCCTGCCACCGCAGATTTCGGCGGATCAGGACAAATACCTGCCGGTGACGGTGTCGGGCGAGATGGAGCCTGCGGAAATCCACGTTCTTGTGTCGCTCAAACAGGTTGGTGCGGGGTATCGCATCATTCAGCCGTTCAGCTCCAGCGGCCGGACCATTTTGATTGACCGGGGGTTCATCCCGACCACGGCCAAACAGGCCGGGCGTCGGAACGGCCAGATGCAGGTGACAGGCAATTTGCACTGGCCGGACGAAATTGACAGTTACACGCCCGCACCTGATATCGACGCCAATATCTGGTTCGCCCGCGATGTGCCGGCGCTTGCGGCTGCACTGGGTGCGGAGCCGGTTCTGCTGATCGCCCGTTCGCAAACCGATCCGAATGTGACTCCGTTGCCGGTGGACACGGCGGGAATACCAAACGATCACCTGCAATATGCAATAACCTGGTTTGGCCTAGCTCTGGTCTGGGCCGCGATGACCGGATACTTCCTATGGCGCAGCCGTGCCAATTCTGAAAGTGACGCGACATGAAATACATCTCGACCCGCGGGCAGGCGCCCGAACTCTCGTTTGAAGAGGCCATGCTGACCGGCCTTGCCCGCGACGGCGGCTTGTACGTGCCTGCCGAAATCCCGGTGATGACCCATGCCGAAATCGCGTCGCTGGCGGGGCTGCCCTATGAGGAAATCGCATTCCGCGTCATGTGGCCCTATGTCAGCGGCTCATTTGCCGAGGACGAGTTCAAGGGGATCATCGCGCGCGCTTACCAGGATTTCGGCCACGCCGCCCGCGCGCCGCTGAAACAGCTGAACGAGAACCATTTCCTGCTCGAGCTGTTTCACGGCCCCACCTTGGCATTCAAGGATTTCGCCATGCAGCTCATTGGTCAGCTGTTTCAGGTTGCCCTCAAGAAGCGCGGCGAGCGGGTGACCATCGTCGGCGCGACCAGTGGGGATACCGGTTCAGCCGCGATCGAGGCGTTCCGCGGGCTGGACGCGGTGGACGTTTTCATCCTGTTCCCGCATGGCCGTGTTTCCGAGGTACAGCGCCGCCAGATGACCACGCCCGCCGACAGCAACGTGCATGCGCTGGCGGTGGATGGCGATTTCGACGATTGCCAAGCCTCGGTGAAGGACATGTTCAACGATTTCGACTTCCGCGACGGGGTCAGGCTGGCTGGCATAAACTCGATCAACTTTGCCCGCGTATTGGCACAGGTGGTCTATTACTTTTCTGCCGCCACCAACCTCGGTGCGCCGCATCGCAAGATCAGCTTCACGGTGCCAACCGGCAACTTTGGCGACATCTTCGCTGGCTATCTGGCCAAGCGTATGGGGCTGCCGATTGACCGCCTTGTGGTGGCGACCAACCAGAACGACATTCTGCATCGCTGCCTCTCGGGCGAGGGGTATTTCAAGGGCGAGACTATCCCTTCGATCAGCCCGTCGATGGACATTCAGGTCAGCTCGAATTTCGAACGCGCGCTCTATTATGCCTATGGCGAAGATGGCGGGGCCATCGCACAATTGATGGATGAGCTGAAACAGGGTGGCTTCAATATCAGCCAGGGCGCGATGGAAGCGCTGCGTGAGAATTTCGATTCGGGCCGTGTGTCCGAAGAGGAAACGCTGGCCACGATCAAATCCACGCTTACCCGTAGCGCCGAACTGGTCTGCCCCCATTCCGCCGTCGGCGTGAAGGTGGCCGAAGAGGCGCGCGCGGCAGATGTTCCAATGATCACCCTTTCCACCGCACATCCGGCGAAATTCCCCGCTGCTGTGGAACAGGCAAGCGGCGTGCATCCGCCTCTTCCCCCGCGCATGTCTGACCTGTATGAACGGTCGGAACGGGTGACCCGCATCGCCAACGATCTGGGCGCCATCCAGAACTATATCAAAGGGCAGATTACTGCGTGACTGTTAGACAAGACCAACTGGCCAACGGCTTTCGTATCGTCAGTGAACACATGCCGGGGCTGCAATCTGCGGCCATTGGCATCTGGGTAACCGCAGGAGGCCGCCACGAGCGGATCGAGCAGAACGGTATCGCTCATTTCCTCGAACACATGGCGTTCAAAGGGACAGAGCGGCGCTCGGCGCTGGAAATTGCCGAGGCTATCGAGGATGTGGGTGGCTACATCAACGCCTACACCTCGCGCGAGGTGACGGCATACTACGCCCGCGTGCTCCAGGACGACGTGGCGCTGGCCATGGACGTGATCGGGGACATCGTGATGAACCCGGTCTTCGACCCGCGCGAGATCGAGGTCGAGCGCGGTGTAATCCTGCAGGAAATCGGTCAGGCCCATGATACGCCCGATGACGTGATCTTTGACTGGTTGCAGGAAGAAAGTTATCGCGACCAGCCTTTGGGTCGCACCATCCTTGGGCCCACGGAACGGGTCAGCGCCTTTTCGCGCGAGGATCTGTCGGCCTTCGTGGCGGAACATTACGGGCCGGAACAGATGATCCTGTCCGCTGCAGGCGCCGTCGACCACGATCAGCTGATGAAACTGGCCGAAAAGATGTTCGGGCATTTGCAGCCCCGCAAGGGGCTGATCGCCGAGCCCGCCCGCTTCATCGGCGGCGAGGCGCGCCACGAAAAGGTTCTGGAACAGGCCCATTTCGCGCTGGCGTTCGAAAGCCCGGGCTATCGTGACGACGCCATCTATACCGCGCAGATATACTCGTCGGCACTGGGCGGTGGCATGTCCTCGCGGCTGTTTCAGGAAATCCGCGAGGTGCGCGGCCTCTGTTATACGATCTTTGCGCAGGCCGGAGCTTACGCCGATACCGGCACTACCACGATCTATGCCGGTACCTCCGCCACTCAGGTTGCGGAACTGGCGGGTATCACCATCGACGAGATGAAGCGCGCAGCCGAAGACATGAGCCCCGAAGAGGTCGCCCGTGCCCGCGCCCAGATGAAGGCCGGGATGCTGATGGGGCTGGAAAGCCCCTCGAACCGGGCCGAGCGTTTAGCCCGGCTGGTGCAGATCTGGGATCGGGTGCCGTCGCTGGAGGAAACGGTCGAGAAAATCGATGCCGTCACCACCGCTGACGTGCGCCAGTTCGCCGAGGATATGGCGGTCACGGCCCCTGCGGCGCTGGCGCTTTATGGGCCGGTGTCGACGGCGCCGTCTCTCGCGGACCTGCAGGAGAGGCGCGCGGCGTGATGCTGCTGGGCAAGCGCAAGCTGAAACTCGAGACCGAGCGGCTCAGCCTGCGCCCGCCCGCGCATTCCGACTATCAGGACTGGACAGCGCTGCGGCGCGCCTCGGAGGATTACCTGACCCCGTGGGAACCGGTCTGGGCCAACGATCACCTCAGCCGTAAATCCTTTACCAACAGGGTCTACTGGGCGCAGCGCTCGATCTCGAACGGCTCGGCCATCCCGCTGTTTCTGTTCCGGCGCGCCGATGACGTCCTGCTGGGCGCGATCACGCTGGACAACATCCGTCGCGGCCCGGCGCAGGCGGGAACGCTGGGCTACTGGACCGGGCAGACCTTTGCCCGGCAAGGCTATATGCGCGAGGCCATCGGTGCGGTTGTGCATTACGCTTTCACCCGCCTGGATCTGAGCCGGATCGAGGCGGCCTGCCTGCCGGAAAATGCGGCCTCTCGCGGACTGCTGGAAAGCTCGGGCTTCAAATACGAAGGCGTGGCGCAATCCTATCTGCAGATCAACGGGCGGTGGCGGACGCATGTGCTTTATGCCAGCCTCCGATCCGACCGACGCGGCAAGACGGATACGGGCTAGGGGGCTCTGCCCCCGTCGCGGCAAGCCGCGCCTCCCCCGGGATATTTTGGGCCAGATGAACAAGGGGCATGACTTGGTGGCGATCTGCGCTACACTTCGGGTATGCGCTGGTTGGTTGCAGCATTGATGGTGATATCGGGCGGGGCCGTGGCCCAGGAACGGCGGCCGAGCCATTGCATCGCCATTGCCGATGCCGCGCCGGGGATCGATTATCTGTACAAGGCGGCCTGGCAGGACCCGGTGCCGGAGTATTCGGTACGGGTCAGCTATATCGCGCATGCCTCGTTTCTGATCCAGACACCCGGCGGGCTGAATGCGGTCACCGATTTCACCGGGTTCATCGGCGGCGCCGATATGATTCCGGATATCGTGACCATGAACCACGCGCACGAGACCCATTGGACACAATTCCCCGATCCCGCGATCCCGTATGTTCTGCCGGGTTGGGGGCGTTTTGGCGAAGGGATCGAACACCACCTGGATCTGGGCGAAATCCTGATCCGGAATGTTTCGACCGATATCCGATCGGTCTATGGCGGGGTCGAGGAACGCGGTAACTCGATCTTCGTGTTCGAGGTCGAGGGGCTGTGTATCGGCCATCTGGGACACTTGCACCACGTTCCCAGCGACGCGCAGTTCGCCGCTCTTGGCCGACTGGACGTGGTCATGGCTGCCGTCGATGGCGGCACGACCATGCCCCTGCCTGAAATGATTTCGGTTCTGAAGCGCTTAAAAAGCTCGGTCATAATCCCGATGCACTGGTTCTCGGGCTATTCACTGGAGCGTTTTCTTTCGGGCGTTCGAGACGAGTTCGCCATACGGCGCGACGGCGTGTCCGAGATCGAGGTGTCGCTTCGCTCCTTGCCCAACCGGCCCACGGTGGTTGTGCTGGAACCGCGATACCTGATCGAGCCCGATTAGGGCTTGCCCGGCGCACGCGCCTTGGGCATGGATTGGGCATGACCCTGAATCCCGCCGATGACAGTTTTGCCGCTCGCCTCACCAAAGAGTTTCCGCAGGATATCCTGAACCCGGTCGAGCCGCGTTTCCTGGAAGAGCCGCGAAGGCGTTATGCTGGGCAGGCGGGCCTTGTGGCCCTGCCGCGAACCGTGACTGAGGTCGCGGCGCTGATCCGCTGTGCCGCTGCGGCGCGGGTGCCGGTTGTCCCTTATGGGGGCGGCACCGGCCTGGTAGGCGGGCAGGTGATGCCCGAAGGGCCGGCGCCGCTGGTGATCTCGATGGAGCGGATGGCGGCGATCCGGGCGGTGCACCCGGCCGAAAACGTGCTGGTGGTCGAAGCTGGCGCCATTCTGGCCGATGTTCAGGCGGCGGCCTGCAACGCCAACCGCCTGTTTCCCTTGTCACTCGCCTCGGAGGGAACCTGCAGGATCGGCGGCAATCTTGCTGCAAACGCTGGTGGGGTGAATGTGTTGCGCTATGGCAATGCCCGCGACCTGTGCCTTGGGTTGGAGGCGGTCCTGCCTAACGGCGAGATCTGGAACGGGCTGACCCGGCTGCGCAAGGACAACACCGGATACGATCTGCGCAACCTGCTGATCGGGTCCGAGGGGACGCTGGGTATCATCACGGCGGCGGCGCTGAAGCTCTATCCCATCCCGGCGGGCACCAGCACCGCGATGATCGTGGTTCCGTCGCCCGAAGCGGCGTTGGAACTGCTGGCCTGCGCCCGCGATCGCGTCGGCGAGGCGGTCAGTGCCTTTGAACTGATCCACAGACAGGGGCTGGAGTTTCTGACCGAGGTTCTGCCCGGCATTCGCCAGCCGTTCGATGTCAAACCCGAATGGTGCGTCCTGGTCGAGCTTGGCCTGCCACAGGGACTTGATCCCGCCCGTACCATGGAGGCGCTTTTCGAGACGGCCTTGCAACACGGGATCGCCCGGGATGGTGTCGTGGCGCATTCCGATGCGCAGCGTCGGGCGCTCTGGTCGGTGCGTGAACATATCCCCGAGGCCAACCGGCTGATCGGTTCGGTGTCGAGCCATGATATCTCTTTGCCGCTGTCGGTCATCCCCGATTTCATTCGCCGCGCGGCCGGGGTCGTTTCGGGGTTGGGTGCGTTTCGTATCAACTGTTTCGGGCATCTGGGCGACGGCAACCTGCACTACAACGTCTATCCGATGGCGGGCATCGACCGCACGACGCTTGAAGGCAAAAAGGAAGCTGTCATGCAGGCGGTGCATGATCTGGTACGCGACTATGGCGGCTCGTTCAGCGCCGAGCACGGGGTCGGGCGGATGAAGGTCAAGGATCTGGAGCGTTACGGCGATCCGGTGAAACTTGCCGCCATGCGGGAGATCAAGGCGACACTGGACCCTGCCGGGATCATGAACCCCGGCGCGGTTCTGCGTCGCGCATAGCCGCTCAGAGGCCTTCGAATTCGCATAGGGCGTGCACATCCATGCCCATGCCTTCCAGCACCTTGCGCCCGCCCAGTTCCGGCAAATCGATGATGAACGCGCAGGACACGATGTCGCCGCCCAGGCGCTGGATCAGCTTGATGCCGGCCGCTGCGGTGCCACCGGTGGCCAGCAGGTCATCGACCACCAAAACCTTCTCGCCCTCTTTGATGGCGTCGTCATGGATTTCGACGATGGCCTCGCCATATTCCAGCTTGTAATCCTGACTGATGGTGGTGCCCGGAAGCTTGCCCTTTTTCCGGATCGGCACAAAGCCGACGCTCAGTTGGTGTGCAATCGCGCCGCCAAGGATGAACCCGCGCGCTTCCAGCCCCACGACCTTGTCGATGCGCTCGCCCGCGTAGGGGTGCAGCATCTGGTCGATGGCCATGCGGAACCCGCGCGCATCGGCAAACAGCGTGGTCACGTCGCGAAACATGATCCCTTCATGCGGAAAATCGACGATGGTGCGGATATAGTCCTTGACCGAGGTGCTTTTGGGCATGCGGCCTCCCTTGCTGACATGGTTCACGCAAGCGGGTTTGACGCATCGGGACGCGCCGTTCAAGAGGCAGGATGCGGGCTGCGGCGTCCCGCCCTTGGATTTGGTTCAACGCAGCGAAAATGCCGCTCGATGTATCCGGAAAAACCGGGTCAGGCCGGGCGGCGCAGCAATGCGGTGGCCACACCCATGCCCATCAACGTCACGCCGCCGACTCGGGTAATCCCCGTGATTACCTTGGGGCGCGCGATCAGGTGCCGCAGGCGGTCGGCCAACAAGGCATATGTCAGCGCATTCAGCCAGGCGAGTCCAACGAAGGTGGCGATCAGGATGGTGAATTGCGGCATCAAGGCCTCGCCAGGTTTGATGAATTGCGGCACGAAAGCAATGAAGAACGCGATGGATTTCGGGTTCAGGGCCGTTACCGCCGCTGCGTGACCGAACACGTTACCTGCGGTCACATCACGCTCGGTGCGCACGGTCCCCAGACCATCGGACGGCGCGCTGCGCAACAGTTTCCAACCCAGCCAGATCAGATAGGCGGCACCGACCCATTTCAGCACCATGAACATCTCGGTCGACGCCAACACGAGCGCCCCCAATCCCAGAAGCGACGCGGTCATCGCCACCAGATCGCCCAAGGCCACCCCCGTGGCCGAGGCCACCGCAACGCTGCGCCCCTTGGACAGGGCATAGCTCAGCACCAACAATACGGTCGGACCGGGGATCAGCAGCAGTGCGGTCGAGGCGGCGACAAAGGCAAGCCAGAGGTCGAGAGGCATGAAAACACCTGTGATTGACATATCGGTGCATCAAACAACGCCCGCACGCGAACGTCCATACCCCGCGTTTTGCTATGGAAGCTTGATGGCCTGTACGTGCATCCAGTCAAAGTTCTTCTCGCGGCCCAGCGATACCCAGCCCTCTTCCTCCCAGAAGCGCCAGAAATCCAGGCAGTCGGCGCGGGCCAACCGGGCCTTTTTCCACCCCCAGTCCAGCTTGTTGCGCGACGGGTCCCAGTCGATGGCGGCGGCGAAAGAGTGCGTGGACCATGTCGAGCCATTGCGCTTGCGCCGCACATTCTTGCACCCGCCATAGATGTCCAATCCCATGTCGACCCGGGCATCGTGGTCGTAACGGGCAGCGATTTTGGTCAGAACCCTTTCAAGGCTCTGGGCGACTTTCGGATGGCAACCGATCTTGCTGGTCTTGACCGACCGGTCCCAGTCCAGCTTCATCGTCCATGGAACCGTAACGATTGTGGTCGCGGGCTGCCCACCCGAATTCGGATTGAAGCCGAAAAAACTGAACAGATCGGCCTGTCCGGTTTTATCTGTGGGCCAGCCATTGGGATTGACGTCCAACGGCACGATATCCCGGAAATCCATCGGCAACTCGCCGGTCTCCCGGAAAAAGCGGAAATCACTATAGCCCGCCTCAGTAAGGCTTCCCCACAAACCGTCGATGTCCCCGGGATCAATACCGGCGTCCTTGCTGACTAGCTGAAATGCGGCGACGCGTTTTCGGGCGGCACTCCAGGCACTTGGGTCACCGGACAACTCGCTGGCGCGCGGTTCGACCAGAGCCGCAGCCGCCGTATCCATTGCGGCGTTGATCTGTCCATCAATCGGGCCGGAATACGTCCCGGTCGCGCTCAACTCTTCCTGCAAAATGCGGATGGCACCTTGTTTCATGAAAAATCCCCCACGAATTTCTGAAAACAATGGGGGGATTGTATCACATCACGGGCGACTTCTCAGCCTTTTGTAGCTAAAGCACCCGCCCCGCCACCGCGTCCAGTTTCGTCAGCAACTCCGGGTTGCGCTTCTCTGGTGCGGTCAGAATGGCAAAATCCAGCGCCCGGTCGCAGCCATGCGGGCAGGGCGCGCGGTCCGCCCCCAGCAACGCGGGCAACCCCTTGACCAGCGCGCGGCCCTTGTCGGCGTTTCCGGTCAGCGTGGCGAAAATGGCACTGATATCCACCTCGCCGTGATGCGGGTGCCAGCTGTCATAGTCGGTGACCATGGCGATCGAGGCGTAACACAGCTCGGCTTCGCGGGCGAGCTTGGCCTCGGGCATGTTTGTCATGCCGATCACATCACAACCCCAGACCTCGCGGTACATCTTCGATTCCGCCAGGGTCGAGAACTGCGGCCCTTCCATCGCCAGATAGGTGCCGCCGCGGTGAATGTTGATCCCTGCCGCCTTTCCAGACGCCTCGCAGGCGTCGCTCAGGCGCGGGCAGGTTGGATGCGCCGCGCTGACATGGGCAACACAGCCGGTCCCGAAAAAGCTTTTCTCGCGCGCGAACGTCCGGTCGATAAATTGATCGACAATCACGAAATCCCCCGGCGCCATCTCTTCGCGAAACGACCCGCATGCCGAGACCGAGATGACGTCTGTCACCCCCAGCCGCTTCAGCGCGTCGATATTGGCGCGGTATGGCACCTCTGTCGGCGAATGCACGTGCCCCCGCCCGTGGCGCGGCAGAAAAGCCATGTCGACCCCGTCCAGCGACCCGGTCAGAACCTCGTCCGAGGGGACTCCCCAAGGGGTCTCAACCGCAACCCACTTGGCGTTTTCAAGCCCGTCGATCTCATAGATGCCCGATCCGCCGATCACCGCGATTTTCGTCTGGCTCACCTGTGCTCTCCCTGCCTTGGTCGTTGCCTGCTCAAGGTTTTTGGAGGGCCGCGACCGGAATGACAAGAGCGCTGTGCCGTGTCCCAAGGTGCCCTCTGGTCACAATGCCCTGAAGACGACCAGTGGCTGCGTCAGGTGGCCCCACCTGCGCGGCGCGCCGGAGCCAACACCGCGACAAGGTTCGACACCAAAAGCGCGCCGATCACCACTGCGCCTCCCGCGATCGCCCAAGGCCCCGGATCTTCACCGACTACCGCCCAGACCAGAATGGGCGCCAGAACAGATTCCAGCAGGACCAGTAACGACACCTCGGCCGAGCTGATGTAGCGCGGGCCAAGCGCCAGCAGGCACGAGGCCGCCCCGATAAAGGCTCCATGACCCAGAAACAGCGGCCATTGCTGCTCAAACGCCGCAGCCGGCGATACGAACATCCCAATTATGAGCGCCGCACCGATATAGGCAATCGGAATGGCCGGGATCATTGACGTGTCCCTGACCTTGCGCACCGCGGTCAGCGCGGCCGCAAAGGCGGCAGACACGTAAACGGCCCAGATGTCACCCCTCCAGGACGAAATCTGCGTCTCGCCCGACCCATAGGCAATCATCGCCAGCCCCGCCAAGACCACCGCCATCGTCAGCACCATGCGCCGCCGAATGGGCTCGCCCAGGAAAATCCGGCTGAAAATCGCGGCAAATATCGGCATCGAGGCAAAGATGAACACCACGTTTGCGACGCTGGTATTGCTGACGGCCAGAACAAAGGCCGGCGCGGTAGAGCCGATCAGGATCGTATAGATCACGCCCGGCCAACCGGTGTTCAGCAAGGCCCGAAACCCGCTCACCCCCTGAACCGCCAGCAGGACGATCAGCACAACCGTTCCGGCGGTCAGGCCGCGCCAGAATGCAGTCACCATCGGATCGGCCCCGATCAGCCGCACAAACAGTGAATCCGGCACGACCAGCAGCACGCCCAGCGTTGTAATGATCAGACCTTTCAAGTGATCGCTCATGCCGATGAGTTAGGGGCAAGACTGCGACCAAGTAAAGACCGGCCGGGTCTTCGCCATGCGCGCGACGCATGGCCGCATCCCGCTCAGTGCGGTGGCTTGATGGGGCACAACCGTCTAGAAGGCGCCTTTGCGCGAACAAACCGACCAACAGGACCGATCCATGCCCCGAGCCATGCTGGCAAGTTTTGCCAATCGCCTAGCCATACCCGATCTGCGCTGGATGCCGGACGAGGGTCTGACCCCATCGCGCCTGCGGATCGAGCTGTTGTCGGGCCTCACCGTGGCGCTGGCGCTGGTGCCCGAGGCGGTCGCTTTTGCTTTTGTTGCGGGCGTACACCCGCTGGTTGGCCTGTATGCGGCCTTTCTGGTCGGGCTGATTACCGCCCTGATCGGCGGGCGTCCCGGCATGATCTCGGGTGCAACCGGCGCGCTGGCCGTCGTCATGGTGGCCCTGGTGGCCGAGCATGGGGTTGAATACCTGTTTGCAACGGTGGTTCTGATGGGCATCCTTCAGATCATCGCGGGTGTGATGCAATGGGGCAAGTTCATCCGCCTCGTGCCGCATCCGGTGATGCTGGGCTTCGTCAACGGCCTCGCCATCGTGATCTTTCTCGCGCAGATGGGTCAGTTCAAGGTGCCGGGATCGATGGAAAACACCGGCCACGGCATGGGCGGCGGTGAATGGCTGTCGGGCCTGCAGCTCTATACGATGCTGGGCCTTGTTGCTCTGACCATGGCGGTGATCTGGGTGATGCCACGGATCACCCGTATCATTCCGGCCCCGCTGGCTGGCATCTTCGTGGTCGCGGCGCTTGTCATCGGCTTTGGCCTGGACGTCCCGCGCGTCGGCGATCTGGCCTCGATCGAAGGCGGCCTGCCGCAATTCCACATCCCGATGGTACCGCTCAACCGCGAAACGCTGCAGGTCATCCTGCCTTATGCGGTGATCCTCGCCGCTATCGGCCTGATTGAATCCCTGCTGACCCTGAACCTAGTTGGCGAGATCACCGGAAAACGCGGTGGCGCGTCGCAGGAGTGTATCGCACAAGGCACCGCCAACGTTGTCACCGGTTTCTTCGGCGGCATGGGGGGCTGCGCCATGATCGGACAGTCGATGATCAACGTGAAATCCGGCGGCCGCACCCGCGTCGCAGGCATCGCGGCCGCATTGTTCCTGCTGATTTTCATCCTTTTTGCCGCGCCCCTGATCGAACAGATCCCGCTGGCTGCGCTGGTTGGCGTGATGTTCATGGTGGTGATCGGCACCTTCGCGTGGAACTCGTTCAACATCCTGCGTAAGGTGCCGCTGATGGATGCCTTCGTGATCGTGCTGGTCACCGTCGTCACCGTGATGGAAGACCTCGCCGTTGCCGTGGTCGTCGGCGTGATCGTCTCGGCGCTGGCTTATGCCTGGAACAACGCCAAACGCATCCACGCGGTCACCCGCGAGTCGGCGACCGAAAAGGGGGCAAAGGTCTATGAAATCCAAGGGCCGCTGTTCTTTGGGTCGTCAGACGGCTTTATCGAACTTTTCGATGTGCCGAATGACCCGGAAACCGTCATCGTCGATTTCGCTGAAAGCCGTGTGGTGGACCAGTCGGCATTGCAAGCCATCGAAAATATCGCGGCCAAATACGAGGCCGCGAGTAAACGCGTCATGCTGCGCCACCTGAGCCGGGATTGTCACAAGCTGCTGAACAAGGCAGGCCACCTGATGGTCGACAGTGATGATGACCCGGACTACGAGCTGGCGGTTGATTACTCTGTCCGCACCGGCATTCTAGGCGGGCACTGATCCTTTTGCGAGGCTCCGCCTCGCGCTCCGGGATATTTGAAGCCAGATGAATGAAGAATCCCTGCTTCATCTGGCCAAAAAATATCCCGGGGGAGCCGCCCGAAACGGGCGGTGGGGGCAGAGCCCCCGACAACCTCAATCATCCGGGCGATTGAGCGAGAACAGCTCGGACACGACCGAATAGTCCCGGTACCCAAGCCGCGCCAGAGGTTTGAATGAGGTTACGTCGAACTTGCCCTCCCGGATATGGTCGTCGAGCAGGTGCACACCTGTCACTTCTCCAAACACGACGCGGTTGGCCGCGCCGGGCAGGGTGACGATCTGGGTGAGCTTGCATTCCAACGCCGCCGGGGCACCTTGTACGCGGGCACAGGGGATGGTTTCACATTCGACCGGGGTTAATCCGGCATGGGCAAACTCGTCCACCTCTTTTGGAAGGCTGCCCGAGCTGGCGTTCATCGCATCCTGGTGCGCATGGGCCACAACATTCACGCAGAATACGCCTGTCGCCTCGATATTGGCGATACTGTCCTTGCCGCCGATCTGATCGTGTTTCGTGCCGGTTGAGGCAAACATCACCTGCGGCGGCGTGTAAGCAACCCCGTTGAAAAAGGAATAGGGTGCCAAATTGTTGATCCCATCCGAATCGCGGGTCGATATCCAGCCGATCGGGCGCGGAGTGATAATGGCGTTGAACGGGTTGTGCGGAAGGCCGTGGCCGTCTTCGGGTCGATAGAACATCATATCTCCAAGCGTTTGCCCAAGGCGTAGCGAAGTGCTAGGGCGATTTCCACAGCTGAAAAGAGGGCCAGGGTGCAGCAATTCGGAATCAGCCCGGAACGACCGGACGACTGGTGGGAGGTTGAAGCCCTCTACGACCTGTGCTTCGCGCCCGGGCGCGAGGCGCTGTCCTCCTATCGTCTGCGCGACGATGTTCCGCCCGTGGCGGGCCTGTCGATGGTCGTGCGCGACAACACCGGCGTCGTGGCTGGTGCCATCCGGTTCTGGCCTGTTCACGTCGGTGATCATGACGCGCTGTTACTGGGGCCGGTTGCGGTTCACCCCACGCACCAGGGCGAAGGTCTGGGCGGGTTCCTGATCCGAGAAGGGGTCGAGGCCGGGCGCAACCAGGGCTGGCATCGTGTCATGCTTGTGGGCGATGCGCCCTATTACTCGCGCTTTGGCTTCACTCGGCTGGAAGGCGTGGAAATGCCGCCGCCTACAAACCCTGACCGGGTTCTCGGCATGGAACTGGTGCCCGGCGGCTGGGTGGATATTTGCGGCCCTGTTACCCGCTGGACGAAATAACCCATTGAAACCCGGCACGCGCGCACCGATCTTTTCTTGATGAAGGAGGCGTTGCGAATGCAGGACATCGTGATCGTCGAACCCGTCGACGCCGAGGCGGAACTCGACCGGCTTGCCGCCGAGTACCGTGCAGCGGGAGGCATGGGTATCCGCATGCTTAACCGGTTGGGCGGCAAGGCGGAAAACCTGCTTGACCAGCTTCCTCCCAACATCCGCGACGGCCTGAGCGAAGCAACCGAGCGCGCGCTGTGGGTTGCGATGCGCGCCGCCCATGGCTCGCGCCGCGCCGTTCCGGATCAAAAGGCGTGGGTGAACACAGCGATCGCCACGGCAATGGGCGCTGCGGGTGGGTTTGGCGGGCTGCCCACCGCTCTGGTCGAATTGCCGGTCACCACCACCATGCTGTTGCGTGCCATTCAGGGCGAGGCCGCGCGCCAGGGCTTCGATCCGGCCTCCGAAGGTGTGATGTTCGATTGCGTGCGCGTTCTGGCCTCGGCGGGGCCGCTGGCGCAGGATGATGGCGCGGATCTGGGCTTTTTCTCGATCCGGCTGACGCTGACCGGCGCCACCATGCAAAAACTGATCGCCAGTGTCGCACCGCGCCTTGCCACCGCGCTGGGGCAGAAACTTGCCGCGCAATCGATTCCGGTTCTGGGCGCGGTCGCGGGCGGTGGCACCAACTATGTCTATACCCGTTACTACCAGCAGGTCGCAGGCGTGCATTTCGGTCTCAGACGCCTCGCGATCGACGCGGATATCCCACAGGACGAATTGTTGACCAGATTGACTGCAAAAATGCTGAAATAGGCGGAATTGATCCCAAAAGAGTGAAGATTTCGCGGGTAACCGTGGCGTTCCTACAATATGTGGGAGCATTTAGTGTGTGCGACCTGACATGAAACAGATTCCCTGCTATCCTGTGAGGCAGGAGGATTGATGAACGTAAAAATTTCCAGTGACTTATTGAGCGCTCCGGAAGAAAACCGGATTGGTATCCAATACGGCGCATTGTGCTATCGGATCAAAGAAAACAAGCCTGAAATCCTGTTGGTGACCTCCCGAGGAACCGGGCGGTGGCTGATCCCCAAGGGCTGGCCGATCTTTTCGCGCGACGCCGCCGGAACCGCGACGGTCGAAGCCTGGGAAGAGGCTGGCGTGATCGGCTTGTGCCAATCCGAAAGCATCGGCAGCTTCACCTATACAAAAACGCGGGGCAGCAAGGGAAATCTGCCATGCATGGTCGAGGTGTTTCCGATCCGTGTCTGCCGTCTTGCCGCCAGTTTCCCCGAGCGCGACCAGCGCCGCCGTAAATGGTTTCGCCCACACAAGGCGGCGGCATGTGTGAACGAACCCGAGCTCGCCCGGATGCTGTTGGAATTTCATCCACATCTTATACACAAGGAAAAGATCAAGTCTTGATCTTGCCGGGCGGCTGGATATCTATTCATGGACCTGAGAATATGAGTGCAAGATGATTCAATACGCTCTGAAGTGCAGTGAAGGCCACAGCTTCGACAGCTGGTTTCAGTCAGCGGATGCTTTTGACAAGCTCGCCGGGGCCGGGATGGTGACCTGCGCGATCTGCGGCGGCAGCGAGGTAGAAAAGGCGATCATGACGCCACGTGTGCGTCCCGGCCGAACCACAACGGACGATACCCGACACGGATCCGAAAAACCGCTGTCGAAACCGGCCTCAGTAGCAGAGCAGGCCTTGGCGGAACTGCGCCGCAACATCGAAAAAAATTCAGATTACGTCGGCAAGAATTTCGCGGCGGAGGCCCGCAAGATCCACCTGGGCGAAGCGCCCGAGCGGTCGATCTATGGCGAAGCCAAAATGGAAGACGCCAAGGCGCTGATGGAAGAGGGCGTGCCGGTCGCGCCGCTGCCCTTCATGCCGAACCGCAAGACAAACTGACCCATGCACGTGGTCATCACCGGCGCAAACCGGGGCATCGGCAAGGCATTGGCTGATCATTACCGGCAGGCAGGGCATGACGTTTCAGGCACTGCCCGTGACGGCAGCCACTTTATCCTGTTGGATGTGACCGACCCGGGCCATCACCGCGCGATGGCCGAGACATTGCAGGACAAGCCAGTCGATCTTCTCATCTGCAACGCGGGCGTCTATCTGGACAAGGGACAGACCATCGACGGCTATCCGCGCGAGATGTGGGACCAGACCTTTGCCGCCAATGTCACTGGCGTGTTCCTGACAATTCAGACCCTTCTGCCCAACCTGCGTGCGGCGCGCGGCAAAATCGCGATCATTTCGTCACAGATGGCTTCGCATGAACATGCGCCCGGCGGCAGCTATATCTATCGCGCCTCCAAGGCGGCGGCGCTCAATCTCGGGCGCAATCTGGCCACGGATCTGAAAGACGACGGCATCGCCGTGGGAATCTACCACCCCGGCTGGGTTCAGACCGACATGGGCGGAGCTGCGGCCACCATCACCACAGACGAGGCCGTCAATGGCCTCATCCAAAGGTTCGAGGCGCTGTCGCTGGCCTCAACCGGCTGTTTCGAGACATGGGACGGCCGCACGCACCCTTACTGAGAGGTCAGCGCCCTGAGTGGCAGTTCGTAAACCTCGCCCGGCTCGATATAGATGATCAGCATGTCTCCGCGCGTTTCCGTGGACAGGGCCGAAGTGGAACTGGACGCCACCGCCTTCGTCCCCTCGAAATAGATCCGCCGGACCTCTCCGGTCTTCAACTGAACCGCCAGTGTCGAGGCTCCATCGTCCTTGCGGCGAAATTCGGCGGGACAGCTTTCGATCTGTTGGCCAGGTACGGCGGCACAGGGAACAGTACCCAAGGCGTTCTGACCGTCGGTTCCGGATACCGTCGCCTCCTGCGCTGTGGCCTGGGTGGACAACACGGCAAAAGCCAAAAGAACTGATCGCATCGAAAACCCCTTATGCGTATGGAACCGCCCCAAGCTGGCACCCGGCCCCGGCAATGTAAAGCGGTGCCTTGCCGCAGGCATTCCGCCTTTGTCCACTTGCTCTTGGCTGCCCCCTCGCATAAGAGGCTCGGGACCGGAATTCCTTGGCGCGGAGACTTTTGGCCCCATGCCCTTACTCGTGATGAAATTTGGTGGCACCTCGGTTGCCAATCTCGACCGCATCCGCCGCGCCGCCAAGCGCGTCGGCGTCGAGGTGGCCAAGGGCTATGATGTGATCGTCATCGTTTCGGCCATGTCGGGCAAGACCAACGAACTGGTCGGCTGGGTTGACGAAATCTCGCCCCTTTACGACGCGCGCGAATACGACGCCGTCGTCTCCTCGGGTGAAAACGTGACTGCCGGCCTGATGGCGCTGACCTTGCAGGAAATGGATATCCCGGCGCGCAGCTGGCAGGGCTGGCAGGTGCCGCTGATCACCACCTCGGCCCACTCCGCCGCCCGGATCGAGGAAATCCCGACCGACAACCTGAACCAGAAATTCGGCGAGGGCATGAAGGTTGCCGTGATCGCAGGCTTTCAGGGCATCAGCCCCGAGGGCCGCATAACCACGTTGGGCCGTGGGGGCTCCGACACGACTGCCGTGGCCTTCGCCGCCGCCTTCGGTGCCGAACGCTGCGATATCTACACCGATGTGGACGGCGTCTATACCACCGACCCGAGAATCTGCTCCAAGGCGCGCAAGCTCAACAAGATCTCGTTCGAGGAAATGCTCGAACTGGCCTCGCTTGGGGCCAAGGTGCTGCAGACGCGCTCGGTCGAGCTGGCAATGCGCTACAAGGTAAAACTGCGCGTCCTTTCGAGTTTCGAGGAACAAACCGACGAGGCGGGCACGCTCGTCTGCGATGAGGAGGAAATCATGGAATCCAATGTTGTCTCCGGCGTCGCCTATTCGCGCGACGAAGCCCAGATGACCCTGCTGTCGGTTGCTGACCGCCCGGGCATCGCCGCCACCATCTTCGGGGCCCTGTCGGATGCGGGTGTGAACGTCGACATGATCGTGCAGGACATCTCCGAGGAGGGTCGCACCAACATGACCTTCAGCCTGCCGACCGATCAGGTCAAACGCGCCGAAAAGGCCATGAACGACATCAAGGGCGTTGCGCTGAACTTTGACATTCTGCAGATCGAACCTGACGTCGCCAAGGTCTCGGTGGTGGGAATCGGCATGCGTTCGCAATCCGGCGTTGCGGCCAAAATGTTCAAGGTGCTCTCGGATGAGGGGATCAACATCAAGGTCATTACAACCTCCGAGATAAAAATTTCCGTGCTTGTAGACAGGAAATACATGGAACTTGCCGTTCAGGCGCTGCATGATGCGTTTGGACTGGACAAGGCCGCCTGAGTTTTCTCGACTGGGGCGCCTGACACAAAAACGTGATGGGGCCCATGGCTGACGGCACTGAAACAGAATCCCGCAAGCTGCTGGGGCGGCTGCGCGAAGCGATGGCCAGCGAAGCCGCCGGCCAGGAGCGTCTCGATCAGATCACCCATCTGATCGCCGACAGCATGCGCAGCGAAGTTTGCTCGGTCTATCTTTTCCGCGACGAAGAGACACTGGAGTTGTGTGCGACCCAGGGCCTTGCGCCGGAATCGGTGCACCAGACCCGCATGCGGATGGGTGAAGGGCTGGTGGGCCGCGTCGCCAAGACCGGCAAGGTCGTCAACACACCCAACGCTCCGGCGGAAAAAGGGTTCCGCTACATGCCGGAAACCGGCGAAGAACGGTTCTCGTCCTTCCTCGGCGTGCCGGTTCAGCGTTTGGGCGAAAAACTGGGCGTTCTGGTGGTGCAGTCGCGCGAGGCACGCCAGTTTTCCGCCGACGAGGTCTATGCGCTGGAAGTGGTCGCCATGGTTCTGGCCGAAATGGCCGAGCTTGGCGCCTTCATCGGCGAGGGTGCGGCCTTGTCGCCCCTGCACCAGCAATCCGTCGTGCTCAAGGGTGGCCCGGCCCAGGAGGGTTCCGCCGAGGGGCACGTTTGGCTGCACGAACCGCGCGTGGTGGTCACCAATCCGATCGCGGATGACCCGCAGCGCGAGCTCGAGCGCCTGAACGAAGCGGTCGAGGAATTGCGCGTCGGCGTCGACAAGATGCTCGAATTCTCGCAGGACGGCGACAAGGAACAGCTGCAGGTGCTCGAAGCCTACCGGATGTTTGCCAATTCCAAAGGCTGGATGCGCCGCATGGAAGAGGACATCGCCCGTGGTCTCAGCGCTGAGGCAGCGGTCGAAAAGGAACAGTCGCAGGCGCGCGCCCGGATGAGCCAGGTCACTGACCCCTATCTGCGCGAACGCCTTGCAGACCTTGATGATCTCAGCAACCGCCTGTTGAGAAACCTGACAGGGCAGGGCAGGGATACCGGGCTTGAACTGCCGCCCGATCCCATCCTGGTGGCCCGCAACATCGGCCCCGGCGATCTGCTGGAATATGGCCGCTCTCTCAAGGGCATCGTGCTCGAGGAAGGGTCTGTCGGCAGCCACGCGACCATCGTCGCCCGCGCCCTGGCAATCCCACTGGTGGTGCATGTAGGCCGCATTACGACCGAGGCGCTGAACGGCGACCATATTCTGGTCGATGGCGATCAGGGCGTGGTACACCTGCGCCCCGAAGATACCGTTGTCGGCGCTTTCCGCGACAAGATCGCAATGCAGGCCAAGGCACAGGAACGCTACGTTTCGATCCGCGACAAACCTGCGGTCACACTGGACGGGCACAAGATCGATATGGTGATGAATGCCGGGCTGATGGCCGACCTGCCATCGCTGCCCACTTCGGGGGCCGAGGGCGTCGGCCTGTTCCGCACCGAATTGCAATTTCTGATCCGTAACCAGATGCCGAAACGTTCGGAACTGGTGGCGCAATACGCCCGCGTTCTCGATGCCGCGCAGGGCAAGCGCGTGGTGTTCCGGACGCTCGATATCGGTTCCGACAAGGTGCTGCCCTACATGAAACACGTGGCCGAACCGAACCCGGCGCTGGGCTGGCGCGCGATCCGCGTCGGTCTCGACAAGCGCGGCGTCATGCGGATGCAGCTTCAGGCTCTGATCCGGGCCGCCAATGGCCGTCCGCTGACCATCATGTTTCCCTTCGTCGCTCAGGCCGAAGAGTTCTACGCCGCTCGCTGGGAGATCGAAAAAACCATCGCCCGGGAAAAGCGACTGGGCCACCCGTTACCGGAAAGCCTGGAAATCGGCGCGATGCTGGAAACACCGTCACTGGCCTTTGCGCCTCAGAAGTTCTTTGACGAGGTGGATTTCATCTCCATCGGCGGCAACGACCTGAAGCAGTTCTTCTTCGCTGCCGACCGCGAAAACGAACTGGTGCGCCGCCGCTATGACACGCTCAATGTCAGTTTCCTGACTTTCATCGAACGCATCGTCGAGCGCTGCAATCTCTCCAACACCCCGCTCAGCTTTTGCGGCGAGGACGCGGGCCGCCCGGTCGAGGCCATTTGCCTCGCCGCCATGGGCATCCGCAGCCTGTCCATGCGTCCCGCCTCGATTGGCCCGGTCAAAAGCCTGCTTCTGCGCGCCAACCTTCAGGATCTGCGCAAGATCATTTCCGACGCCAGCCACCGCGGCGACCAGACCGCGCGCCCGGCGGTGATGGAATGGCTGCGAAATCAGGTCTGACACTCCTCGCCGCCCCTGCTTCTTTCTGGTCTCAAATACCCAGGGTGAATTGCCCGCAGGTCAAGAGAGGCAGCGCCCCTCTTGTTCTTAGGTAAGGCGGCCCGCAAACACAGTCCGCTCGACCTGCAACCATCTTGATATTCGGCACGAATGACCTGACCCTGTCGGAGGCGTCAAACCCGGTTTGTCTACTGATGAACCCAGAAAATGCGCAAGCAGCTTGCAATCATCGGACTGAACACAAATTGCGTGCGCTCGGCAGGCCAGTTTGAGAACACAGCTTGCAATGACTGGTCGGATACAAACGCATCGATCACCGTTCGCTGTATGGCTCTTGAACTGGTAAGAAAGGACCACAGCTGACTTTCATCGCTCGGAACATGAATGGGCAAAATGCGCAACTTTGCCGCCATTTGCCCATGCCGCTGTTGCTGACGCAGCATCCGCTCGCAAGTGCGGAACACTCATCGCTGCATTGCAATCGATGTCGCCAGACCGGTCATTCAACTCTGCCAAATCTGGTGGAACTCAAACCGCCTTTTCGCCACGCTCGGCTTCGGCAATCGAGACGCGGGACGGTGCTGCCGCTCGCCTGTTTGGTTTCGATGACTGCTCCAGCCTGAGAGCGGACACGCCTGTTCCGCGGGTAGGACGGGAAGCGCCCATGGCTGGCGCGTTAAACACTAACGTTTCAAATGCTACGAAGTCGGCTTTTGTGCGCGGCCACTTTAATAGTTGTACCTGTGCGGTCGATTCTAACCTTTTGCAATCAAGTTGCCTTATGCGACGATTTAACACCTCAACAGAACCAGAGGCGTAGCATTTCAAATCCCGCTAACGCGTTCTATGAGCCAATACATCGATATCGATCCGATGCAATAGGCCGTGACCACTGTTGTTGTTTGACTAACGGGAAACGCAATCATTCGCCAGATTGGCAGAAGCAGCGCCAAAGCTCCGACAAAACTCAATTGGCCTGCCTCGACGCCCAGGTTGAAGGCAAGCAAGGCCGCAGGGATATCGTTTGTAGGTAGTCCGATATCGGCCAAAGCACCTGCAAAACCAAGCCCATGCAAAAGCCCAAACCAGAAACAAACGATCCAGGGCTTCTGTTTCGAAAGTCGAAAACGCCCGTCGCCGCCCTTAACAATTTCCATCGCCAGAAAAACTATAGAAAGCGCAATGATGGCCTCGACCGGCGGCCGGGGACATTCAAAAATCCCAGTGTTGCCAGTGCCAGTGTTATTGAATGCACTAGGGTGAACGCTGTGACTGCTCCCACCAGTCTCTACGGATCACGAACCAGAATAAACAGCGCGAAGACAAACAGCAGATGATCCCAACCTTCCAGTATGTGTTTAAAACCCAACTGGAAATACGCGGTGAAAACAAACCATGTGGTCTGTTCAGAAGGTATGTTCTGAACGGCTGTCTCTGGTGTGAACCGAAGCGTCGTGGGTTCAGACTGCAGGGGCTGTAGATGGACCAAAACGTCGTTCTTTTGAACTTCCAGATCTTCAATCTAGATGGGTTGACCCGCAATATCCATGAACTACTCCCCAATGTTTGGACAGGTTTTGGCGTAGTTTAAGCTACTCTTTGCTCCTGCTGATCGGTTTGGGTTTCTTCTTTTCTCAGCCAATAGACCACGGCTGGGGGTTTGCCGCCAAGGGCGGAGTGTGGGCGTTTGCGGTTGTAAAAATCGATCCATTTCCCAACGCCCGCCTTCGCCTCTGATCCGGTCTCCCAGGCGTGCAGGTAGACGCATTCGTATTTCAAGCTCCGCCAGAGCCGCTCGACGAAGATGTTATCTAGGAACC